>NZ_JBFUGJ010000156.1:0-13616 GCF_056402975.1 Mesorhizobium sp. P3_A9
GTCCCGGCATGGATCCTCGGGTCTGCGCCGCGTCGCTACGCTCCTTGCTCCGCCCGTGGATGACGAAACGGTGGATGTTTCCGCCAATCACCAAGGCAGGCGAT
The DNA here is from genome assembly GCF_056402975.1 of Mesorhizobium sp. P3_A9. NCBI lineage: Bacteria > Pseudomonadati > Pseudomonadota > Alphaproteobacteria > Hyphomicrobiales > Phyllobacteriaceae > Mesorhizobium > Mesorhizobium sp. P3_A9. The sequence continues at coordinate 105 of NZ_JBFUGJ010000156.1, forward strand.
CCGTCAACGCAGGCGACTGGTTCCGTCCAGAGCCACTAGACGGCGACGTGGGTGCGGCCGATCTCCTGCGCCACCAGTTCCTGCAATTGCCACAGATTGCGGTCGCGAATGCCGCAGGCGTCGAGATGGCGGATCGTCTCGAACAGATATTGCGCGCCCGAGCCCCAGTGACCGACAGCCCTGGCCAGCGTCGCCGCGACCGCAGGCTTGTCGAGCTTGCCGGCGTAGCGCGGATTGGCGGGGTCGACGACGAAGCCGAGCGCTCGGCTCACCCTACCTTCGGTGGTGACCTGCAGCCAGCGCGGCACGTTGACGGCGGGCAGGATGGTCATCTCGCGGCGCAGCAGTGCTTCGAGATTTTCGGCAACCGGCTCGGCGATCTCGAACACCATGCCCTGGCACTGGCCGCCGCGGTCAAGCGCCATCATCAGGCCGGGCTGATCAAACGTGCCGCGAAAGCGCTGCACGGTAAAACAAAACGACCGGTGCCAGCCTCGCGCCACCGCCCGCTCACCTCCCCTCACCTCGCCGGCCGGCTTCCACAGCAGCGAGCCATAGGCGAACAGTTTCAGTGGTCCGGGCGGCGCACTGGCCAGGATCTCGTCGCGAAACCGCGCATAGTCGGCGTCTAGCATATAGACCATGCCCGGCGTCGGCCCCGTATCTTCGACAACCCGCATGGTCCGCGCCACCAGCGCCTCGGTCAGCGCCATCGGCGATTTGCGGGGAGGCGTGGTGGAAATCGGCTTGTTCATCCTGGTCATGTTGCTGAAGGCTCGAAAATTCTCAAGAGGTGCTGGACGCCAGGGCAATAACTCCAGTTTCCGAGCCCGCTGAGTATTTTTCTGCAGGCGCTTGCGCAGCCCCTCACCTGCCTGCCGGCATCCTCTCCCCGTATAGTGACTGTATAGTGACGGGGAGAGGAGCGCTGTCGTCGGTGATTTCGCCAATCGCCAGCGCCGCAAGAAAGGCGCCGGCATCGCGGCCAGCCCCTCTCGCCCCGTTTACGGGGAGAGATGTCCGGCAGGACAGTGAAGGGCAGCGCTGACGTTGGCGAATTACAACCGCGAAACCGCCAATTTAGCCGAATCAAAATCTGRGCCATCTAGCCCAAGCCCCTGAAACGACTCGCCTCTGCTGCCGCCCCGGTGCGCCTCACACCCTGCGGTGGAAAACATCGCCCGAGATCGAGAAGCTGGACTCGTCGATCCAGACGATATTGAAATAAACCGGCGCCGGCTGGTAGGCGTTCACGTTCATGATGGTCAGGATTCCGCCATCGGACGACGGATCCCAGCTGCATGAACCGATCGCGCCAACCGTGCCATTGGCTTCTATCTGGCAGGTCTGCCCGATAATCATCGTCTCGCCCGCCTCGCTGTCCCATACGCCGACCGGCGCCGGCGCGGATTGGGCAAGGGCCGATGTGACGAACATTCCAATCGCCGTCACGCCAGCAAGGGCAACACCGGAACGACGCGATCCGGCCAAAAGCGATGTCATGCTAAACCCCGTCTTACGGTGATGTTGTGTCCGTCGAGACACTGCGTCAGCAAGAGAGCACCGACCCTCGCCCGGGGTCGGTGCCATATGCGCCAATCGGCGGTATCGAGGCCAGACGAACCGTCCATGAAGCAGTCGCCCGGCCCCACCTTGGACGCACATTCCGCTCTCCGCCGCCGGCCTGCCGGTCACTTTTTCTTGTGCTTGAACAGGCGCGCCTTGCAGGACGCCGACAGCTGGTCCTTATGGTCGGCCAGGCACTTCGGCGCGGCGCCCGTCGTCAAGACGCCACCGCCGCAGAAGCGATTGGCATCCACCGCGCAAGGGCCCTTGGTGGTGGTGTAGCGGGCGAACGCCTCGTTTGAACTCACAAGCGCGACCGCTGCTATCACAACGGCATAGAAGATTTTCATTGCAAGGCTCCCGACAAAAACACTGGCTCCCCCAGTGCAGGGTTGGTTACGCACGGCTCCTGGAGCATGGCCCGGGTGCTGATATCGCTGGAGGTGCCGGCGGCTCGCGACCCAGCTGGCTCCCATGGCCAGCCTCCCGCCGCCGCATTGCGACAGACAAAAACACTCCTGCTTTCGTCCATCGACGACCGCCCCGCTCCCCGCCAGCGCAATGACCCCTGCGATTCATGTGCTGATGCGGGAATGACTAAGGCAGTTCGGATGCGGGCGCATCCTAGCTGAAAAGCGGAGGATGCATGGCGCGCACACGCAATCACGGCCGCCTAAAACGGGTCGTGCTTCGAGACAGGAAACAAATCAAAACAAAAGCTTGAAGCGCGTGATTTAGACAGATCCGGCCAACACCAGCAGCGCCACGGCTTCGCTGCGGCTGCGCGTGCCGGCCTTCTTTTTCACGTTCTCGATATGGTAATGGACCGTGGCTGCCGCGATGCCCAGGATGATCGCGATTTCCGCATCGGTCTTGCCCGCCGCGACCCAGCGCATACAGTCCGCCTCCCTGGGCGTCAGCAGGATCGGCGAGCGGTTGCTGAGACCAAATCCCACCGCTTCATAGGCCTTGTCGTGCACCGCAAGCGCCATGGAGCGCATGATGGCTCTCTCGGCCGCATTCATCGTCACCGGCTTCAAGGCGGCGACCGAGACCAGCCCCTGATAGCTGGAAGGCCCATGGATCGGTATCGCCATGACTTCGGCCCAACCATATTCTATCGCCGCGACGGTGACCGCCGCACCTTCGACGGTAAAGGTTCGTGCATCGCCCATTTCGGTCCACAGGAACGGTGTCATGCGACGGCGCGCTTCGAGGATCATGGGGTCGATCTCCATGAACCCGTTCGCCATGTAGGACTCGAACCAATCCTTTGGCCAATTGTTGAAATAGAAGCGATAGGACCGCGAGCCACCGGCGCCCGCCCAAGCACCGCCAGCACTTGCGGTGAAGCCGAAAACGCCGATCGCCTCGATGAAGCGCTCGATGACTTTGCTGACGTCACTGGTCGCCGCGCAAAATTCAAGAAAGTCCYGCCCTGCCGCCGTCCGCATATGCCACTCCAAAACCCCTCGGCAATCTCAGCGATCCCAAGCAAGCACACAAGGCGTTTCATCGACTTGAAGGCTGCGGCATTACGGCCTGTTCGCCCCGCCTACGACACCAGCGGCATCGGCACCTTCAGCCCATCGATCAGCGCATCGCGAAACAACGCGATCGGCCGGGCAAGCCGTCCGGCCGGCGGGCGGTGCAGCATCCAGGCGCGCACTTGCGGCTTGAAGTCGGGGCAGTCGATCACCTCCACCTTGTCGCGCCAGCGGCTGTCGGCGAAGGCGCCCGGCGTGACGATGCTGATGCCGTGGCCGCGCGCCACCAGCGACATTCTGAGGTCGACGCTGAGCGCCTCCACGCCGACCTGGAACGGCAGCCTGGCGGCCTCGAAACTCTGGCGGATGAAGGCACGGAACCCGCAGCCGTTTTCGTTCATCACCCAGGCAAAGCGCGACAGCGAGGCGAGGTCGGCTTGCTTCGGCACGCCAAGGCCGGGCGAGGCCACCAGCAGCACCGATTGCGCGCCGAGATCGTCGCAGACCAGTTCGTCCGGCGGCGCCAGGCCTTCGGCGAGGCACACCGCCACCGCGTCGAGTTCGCTGCGCGCCACTTGCTCGACCAGCCTTGGCGACCAGCCCGAAATGATGCGCAGTGTCAGCTGCGGAAAGGTGGCGCGCAGACTGTCGAGCGGCAGCGCGAGTGCTGCGTCGGAGAGATAGGGCATGAGGCCCAGGCGGAACTCGCCCTTGACCTCGCCTTGCGGCGAGACGCCGGCCTTCAAATCCTCCAGCGAGCGCAGCACCCGCCTTCCATGTTCATAGGCCTCGCGCCCGGAAGCCGTCGGCTTCAGCGGCTTCGACTGGCGGTCGAGCAGTGCTGTCGCCAACCCGTCCTCGAGATTCTGGATACGGCGCGTGACGCCCGGCTGGGTGAGGTTGAGCCTGGCCGAGGCACCGACGATCGAGCCGGTTTCCACCACGGCGATGAAAGCTTCGAGGTCATGGATGTTCATGCGCATCTCGCATAATCATTATTGAATTGAATCAATTGTAGCATGATAACACTTCGGCATAAAGTCCCCCCACGATATGCGACCTATTGAGGACCCTATGCCCGACACCAATGACGGTCGGCTGTGCGAGCGGCTGCCCGCCGGCACCATCACCGGCCCGCAGACGCTGCTTTTTGCCGCCTCTACCGGCATCATCGTCACCAATCTGTTCGCGCCGCAGACCCTGGTCGGGCTGATCGGCCCGTCGCTCGGCGCCAGTGCGGCGAGCATCGGCCTCGTCGCCATGGCGACGCTGCTCGGCTATGCCGCCGGCCTGTTCTTCCTGGTGCCGATGGCCGATCTTGCCGAGAACCGGGCTCTGATCCTGCGCATGCTCCTGACGGCCGCGCTTGCGGCTGGTGTCGCCACCTTCGCTCCTACCATCGCCTCGCTGCTGATCGTCCTGTTCATTCTCGGCGCCGCCTGCTCGGCGATCCAGATCCTGGTGCCGATCGCCGCCTCGATGGCGCCGCCCGGCGAGGCCGGCCGCGTCATTGGCGATGTCATGAGCGGGCTGATGATGGGCATCCTGCTGGCGCGGCCGCTGGCCAGCCTCATCGCCGATTCCTGGGGTTGGCGTGCCTTCTATGGCCTCAGCGCGGCCGCACTCGTCCTGCTCGCCTGCGTGCTCGCCTTCACCTTGCCGCCACGGCGCCCGCAGGCGAAATCCTCCTATGGCGCGCTGATCGCCTCGCTGTTCGGCCTGTTGCGCGACGAGCCGGTGCTGCGGCGCCGGGCGCTGACGGCAGCGCTGGTGATGGCGGCGTTCAGCCTGTTCTGGACGGCAGTGGCCTTGCGCCTCGCAGAGCCGCCTTTCGGCCTTGGCCAGCGCGGCATTGCGCTCTTCGCATTGGTCGGCGCCGGCGGTGCCGTGGTCACGCCGCTGTTCGGCCGCGCCGGCGACCATGGCTGGACGCGGTCCGCCACCATCTTCTGCCATCTCGTGCTGATCGGCGCGATGGCGCTGGCCGCCTGGGCCGGCTCCAGCGGACCCGCAACCGGATGGCTGCCGCTGGTGCTGATGGGCGCCAGCGCGGTGCTACTCGACATCGGCGTCACCGGCGACCAGACCCTCGGCCGCCGTGCCGTCAACCTGCTTCAGCCTGAGGCACGCGGCCGCCTCAACGGCCTGTTCGTCGGCATCTTCTTCATCGGCGGCGCCATCGGCTCATTGCTGGCCGGTATTGCCTGGAGCTGGGGCGGATGGACTTGCGTTTGCGCAATTGGCGCCGCCTTTGGCCTCATCGCACTTCTGGTCGACTGGATCAGGCGCTAGATGGGTCACGCGCCTGACCTTTATCATCCCCGATCCCTCGTTGTTGTCGTAGAATTTTCCCCACGATGGCACAGCGAGCACCGCGTCGTTAACATAGACATAGAGTTCGCCCGACATCTTGGGCTTGATCTCGGCCACCAGGATTGTGTTCGAGCAATCTTTAGGAAGCGTCACATCGACCGGGTCCAGGACATATTCCTCATTGCCGAACCGGCCAACGCGCGCAATCGGCTTGAAGTAGGGCTGAGCCCACCAGCGCTTGAGCAACGTCGCGGAATAGTGGGCAAGGCTCCAATCACTTACGCCGCGTGTGTCGGCGCACAATGTCTTGCCGTCCCAGGTCGGGCCGTCCTTCCAGCCGCTGGCGTTCGAAATGGTAACCTCGTATTGCCCGCCTTCCTGCAGCCAGTTCAGCGTGTCGGTGCATGGATCCTTTGTGGTGAAAGGCGTCGCTTCTACCGACAGGTGTTCGGCTCCGTCCGGCTTGCCCTTCGGCTCGGGGCAGACCTTGCCCATTGAATCGGCTACCTCGAACGTCGCCTTGTTGACCACGCACAGGACAAGGCCGATCGACAGCGCCAGGAACGCCGCTGGCAGCACATATTCCCTCAGATTTTCGTAGAGACGCTGGGCGCGAGGATCGGTCCGGATGGCACGGGCGATGCGCAACGAGACCGGCGTCGGCACATTCCCGGTGCGCGGGCCACGACTGGTCAACACCACGTAGGTGCCGAGAAAGCCGAGGGTAACCGCGGCGAACCCCCAACTCGTGTAATTGTGTCCGCCAAACCACATTGCCAGCGCGCCTATGCCAAGGCCGACGGTTCCGATCAGCGATGTGCGCCGATGGGCATCATTCCTGTTCGTTTGCAGCGCCGTTGCATTGCGCCCGGCATTGACATTCCAGGCCGATCGCGCCCGGTCATTGATACGTGTGCGCAGAACGCTATTGACCCAAAGTGAAGTCACCAGCAGCGCTGCAAGTATGCCGGCTGCAACGGCTCCCTTGGTCATGGCATCCACCCATGGTGAGACGAAGCCGGGCAAGAAGCCGCTGATCAGTCCGAAGATCGGCCCGACGATGCCGCGTGCGGACTGGTCGAACTGGCTGGTAATGTCGAGGGCGGCATTTCCGACGAACAGCGGGAAAGCCAGGAAAAGCAGGACGATCGACAACAGCACGTAATAAAGCCCGCGCCGCCACCACACCGTGTCCAGCATCAGCTGCATGCGTTGCGTACGGCTGCCGATATGTTGCGTACTGGCTGCGACACTGTTCTTTTGAAGCTGGTCGAGCGCACCATGGAATTTCCTCTCCATCGCCACCAGATCGCGCTGGCGGTCATCCGGCAATGGCAGCTTGTCGACAATGTCAGCGCCGGCCGGCGCCGGGACGCCCGCAGGCACTCCGTTGAAGGGAATGCGGGCGCCGCGTGGTGTCAGCACGTCGATATGCTCGGGCAGCGAGACCGGCGCATAGTCGTCCGCGCCCTTGGCCATGCGGGTGATGACGCTGGCATCGACCAGCGGCCTGACGCCCTCGCCCATCAGGGTCTTCACCGGGCGCGGATGATAGCGGTAGAAAACGCTGACGCCGGAACGGGAATCATAGATGCGGCCGGCATCGGAAGCGTAGTCCCAATAGTCGGCAACCGTCTCTGGCTTGAACCGCAGGCCCTGCTCGGTGGCTTCGCCGATCATCCAGCACAGGGGGATGTGGGCAAGCCTGTCGTCGGGATAGCCGCCGCCGACATTGGAGTGACAGCCGGCGAACCACACCTGTTTCAGGCGGGGGTCGGGGATCTTCTTGTCGGCTGCGGCAGCTTCGCCGTTGCCCGCTGCCGGCTCGGCCTTCTTCGCCGGGATCAGTTCATTCCACGGGATGGGAAAGAACGTGCGCCGCTCATCGTCAATGCTGAACGCCTGCCTGGCACATTGAACAGGCTCCAGAAGCGTGCGCCTCTCGAAGGTGATCGGCCAGACCCATTTATCCACCGCCTTGGTCAACTCATCGACCGGCAGGCCATAGGCAGAGACCGTATCCCAGACGCCGACGAAGGCGACCTGGATATCATCGGCGGATCGGGGGTCGGGCGTGCGCGGCTTCACCTGGTTGTAATCGCGGCTTCCGGTGATCTCGTTCCAGAGCGCGAACCATTGCGCGGCGGCGTAACGGGCGAACACCACCCAGGGCTGCCATGCCGGAAAAGCCTTCGGCCGATAGGACCGGTAGGCGGCGCGGGCGTTGCGGTCGAGTTCCTCTTCCGTCTTGAAGTTGACCAGCCCTTCCCTGGCGATCATGCCGACCAGCACGCGGATGGTGAAGGCGCCGCGGCTGAAGCCGAAGGCGAAGATCCTGTCGCCATCCTGATAGTTGAGGCAAAGGAACTTGTAGAGCGCCAGCACGCGGCGCTTGACGCCGAATCCGAGCGCCAGGCCGATGATCTCGAACGGCTTGAACTGCGAGGTGCCGACGCCGTCGCTGAACACCGCGATCTGATCGGCGCCGGTCAGGTCCAGTGCCTGGTAGAGGCGCCACACATTGGTCTTGAACGCCTTGGCCGCGCTGTTGCCGGTGCCGTCGGCAAAGACGACAATGTTCCTGCCCAAGTCGTCCCCCCGCCCTAACAGCATTTCGCCGCAGGCTTTCCCTGCCGATGGCTTCATCCCTTGGCCGACGGTCGGTAGAGGAGGCGCGTCGTTGCTCCCTCTTTCCCGGCGTCGGCCTACTGCTTTGCGGCGCGCACGTATTTGTCGATCTTGCCGAGCAGACCCCACGCCGTCAGAGCCAGCGAAATCGGCATCATGATCGGCGCCAGCCCCGGTATCGAGCCGATGAGCGGAATGAGTTCGCCCAAAGGCGATGTGGTCGCCGCGCCAGCCCCTGCTGCGGTGGTTGCCGGCGCGAGCAAGGCGCTTGCCAGCACTCCAATGATCCCGAGCGCGCTCTTGCGTCCGTCAAGCAACTTCCCCAACCATTGGCCAAGCGCGCCATTGACCGGCGTCAGCACATTGGTGGCGGCGGAATCCGGTGGCAGCACGACAGGGTTGCCGTCCAGTCCCTGCGCCAGCTGACGCAGCAGCAGCGCCAGGGCGGCAGCTCCCGCCACGGTGGTCCCCGCTCCTGTTGCCGGCGTGGTGGTTGTCGTGGTGGTTGCCGGTGTCGTCGTTGTCGTTGCACCAGGCTGAAGTGCAGCCAGCAGCGCCTTAATGATTTCGCTCACTTTGTCCGTCACGACAGGATCCCCTTCTTCGCCTAGGTTGGGCGTCGGTATCGGAAGCGTCTGCTCGCCGTCTTCCTCAAGCCAGCGCTCGGTTTCGAGCCGCAGCTTGTTGACGCGCCGATTGAAGCCGTTCTTGAAATGCTCGTAATCGGGATGCGCGCGCAGCTTCGCGGCATAGAGATCGATGACGTCGCTGATCACGTCCGGCAGCGGCGTCGTCGGGATCGCACCCAACGTCTCGCCGCCGATGCCGCCGTCGACTGCCACCGCCGCGCCGTTCTGGTTGAGCGCCTTTTGCAGATAGGTTGCCGCGGTACCCGGTCCGGCATGGACGCAGACGTTGTAGACGGCAAGCGCAAGCGGGCCAGGCATCGCGCCGCAGGACGATTTCGACCAATACTGGGAGAAATAGATGTCCTTGGCTTCCTGATACGACATGTTGGCGACGTCTGCCTTGCTGACCGGCTTGCCGCGCCACGCCGCAAGCGTCTTGCGGGTGATGCCGAAATTGGTAGCGCCACCGGGATCCTTCGGATCGTCGGAATAGCCGCCTTCGAATTCGCGAACGATCTCCTGCGCCCGTTCGAAATTAGCCTTGCCGCCATCGGCGGGCGGCGTCACCGTCCCTTGGCCGGTCGTCGAAGTGCCGGTTCCCTGGGCCGTGCCTGCCCCTGTGTTCGCTGCTGGCGGGGGCACAGCGGGCTCGCCGGTCGTCGGCTGCAGGCCCAGCGCGGCAAGCAGCATCGTCAGCACATCGGGCGCCAGATCGGTCTCGTCGGGAATATCCGGATTGCCTGTCGTCGCCTGGTCGGCAGGACCCGTCGGCGTCGGCGCAGCGCCCGCTGCGGCATTGGTGGGAAGAGCAACCCCAAGCGCCGCCGCCGTAATCTCACCGCACACGCCATCGGTGGCGCCGGAGCCAAACTGACGTTTCTGGAAATCGACCAGCGCCTTCAGCGACAACCGTCCGAAGACGCCATCCGGCGTGCCCTGCAAATCGCCTTGCTTGACCAGCGCCTGCTGCACTTTCTTGGCGAGCGCCCCCGACGAGCCGAAGCGGACGACCTGCTTCAGCACCGTGTCATCGACCTTGTCGACGGACGACAATTCCTCGGCGGTGAACAGAAGATAGACGAAACGGGTCTGGCTGGTGCCATAGCCACTGTCGATGAAGGCACGCCAGGGGCCGGTTTCCGGCGCCATGTGGCGCGTCGGCGATTGCGGCAGACCGCAGATCACCTGGCAGCCGGCGCTGGAATAGCCCGCCTCCGGATTGTCGGAGTAGGCGCAGTGGATATTGTCCCAGACGAAATCGCCCGAGCTCGAACCGAAATCCAGCCTGTCCTGCAGGTCGTAATCCAGATTGTCGGCGGTGCGCCAGACCGGTTGGAAAGACGCCTGGCGAAAGGCCCGGTGGCCACCTGGCTTGCCCGCTTTGTGTATGCCGCGCTCATGTTCGAAGCGGCCAGGAATCAAAAGATTGGTGCCGATGCCGCCTCTGGCCTTGGCACTCGTGATGTTGATCAGGGATGGCACGGTCGAGCCCGGAAACAGCGCCACTTCGCCTGTCTCCGCCTTCCACTGCCCAAGAGTGCAGCGCATGTGGCGGAAATCATAGGCGCTGAAATGCGCTGGCTGACTCTGCGCGAAAGTATTCTCGAAAGGATGATCTGGAGACAGGCCGCGAATGCCAAAGAAGACCAGTCCTTTGGCAGGAACGGCATAGCCATTCCTCTTCGCAGCGCGAGCGAGCAAGCTCGCGCTTATAGAAATGTCCGTCATTGGAGCCCCCCAATTCGGCAACTCCAAATCGTATTATTATATTACATAATATGTCAAGCGACACTGATTCGGAGGCAATAGGCGATAATTCAACTTCTTCTAAAAAGCTATTCTCTTAAACTATCGCAAAGTTCGAATGCTCCTGTGAGGCGTCGGCTGTCGAATTGGCAAGAGGGCTCCAGAGGCGGCCCCGACGCCGTTCAGAACCGCGTCGAGAAGCTTGTTGCTCCCCCGGAGCGCACCATCCATCGGTTCGCGGCAATTGACGCCAGGGAACAATGTTGCCGGCAAACCGTTTCAGTCCTTGCCGGAGGGCGCCATGAACGATGCGTCGGCAAAACCCGTAGGCCCCATCCTTTCATCGACGGAGCGCGTGAACACGCTGTCGCATTTCCACCGCGCCGAGATTGCGCGCATGGCCGGATGGCGCGATCGGCTCGACCGGACGACCAACTGGGCGATCACCGTGGTCGCGGCGCTGCTTTCCGTATCGCTGTCGACGGCAAGTGCCCATCACGGTGTGCTCCTGTTCGCCATGCTGTTGATCCTGCTGCTTCTGTGGATCGAGGCACGCCGCTATCGGTTCTTCGACTTCTACCGGGCTCGCGTGCGCCAGTTCGAGCGCCACTATTTCGCACAGATCTTCTCGCCGCAGCCCGACTTCGCCTCGGATTGGCTGCTTATCGTCGGCGAAGGCCTGCGCGCGCCAAAGTTCCTGCTATCGCAACGGGCCGCCTTGGCGCGCCGCCTGCGGCGGAATTACATCTATCTGTTCATGATCCTGCTGCTGGCCTGGGTGGTCAAAATATCGACCCCCAGCCTTCAGGCCGGGGGTGTCGGGACCGGGTTCGTCGGCTCGCTTCGCTATGCCGTCGACAGCGCTGCCCTTGGCCCCATTCCCGGTGTGGCGATCGTGGTCGTTGTGGCGGCATTCTATGCCGGGCTGTTCGCCATCGTCCTTTTCACATCCGGCGGCGATGGCGAGCTGTCCTTCGGCGACGTCCACGTCTGACGACAGGATGACTGCGCAAACGGCAGCCCGCGCGTTGTGATGGTTAGTCAGTCCGCTGCGGCGGTTGAGGTCATGCGGCCTCGGGGCCGTCGTGCTGCTGGCCAGCGAACGCGTCAAGCGGGCCGAAGCCAGCGCCGAGGAGGCGGCAGCCGAAGTCACTGCCTGATGCCTTCGGCTCCGGTATCTAAACCTACATGCCGAAGAACTGTCGCCCTATCACGTAGCCCAACGCCGCCACGACGAGCGGGAACAGCGCCGGCGCAGCCTTGCTGAAGAAGGAAGCTTTTGTGTCCTTGGGCGGCATATAGCGTGCGTTGCCGAGATTTTTGGTCATTGCGTACCCCGCGCCAAACCATCAGTTTCGCGCATGCCGTTATCCCAAAACCGCCAGGCAGTTTCGGTCGACATGCATTAGAAGACCCTCATTAACAGCATGGCCAAATTAACGGCTTGCAAAGAAATTCGGTCGAATAGCCGGCTTTCCCTCCTCAATCCGACAACCCTGCCGACGGAAAATCGGCAGGCATCGGGAACCGAATCGCTTGTCCCGGGTTGAGGCGTTCAGGGGAGCAATGCCTATTCACCGTCTCGTCAAAAGCGTTCAACACGGCGAACTGACATGGCGCACAGCCATGGCCGCGCCGCGACATCAGGCGGTCAGCACAATCGCGCACGATACACAGATTCCGACATGTTAGCCCGCACCAATCGACTCTCGACCAACCGCCGATCGATCCACGAGACGCCATGCCGCAAACCCGCACAATGACCGTAGGCAATCCTCACATTGCTTTCCTGTCAGGTGGCGGAGAGCTCGGTTGCCTGATTGCGACATTCGACTGGGCCTCGACCTCGATCGGACCGATCGAGGTCTGGCCGCAGAGCCTCAAGACCGCGGTCTCGCTGATCCTGCGCTCGAACGTGCCGATCGTCATGCTGTGGGGCGAGGATGGCGTCATGATCTACAATGACGGCTATTCGGAATTTGCCGGTGGCCGCCATCCACAATTGCTCGGCTCGAAAGTGCGCGAAGGCTGGCCCGAGGTGGCCGACTTCAACGACAACATCATGAAGGTCTGCCTGGGCGGCGGCACGCTTGCCTATCGCGAGCAAGTGCTGACGCTGAACCGCACCGGCAAGCCCGAACAGGTCTGGCTCGATCTCGACTATTCCCCGGTGCTCGACGAAAGCGGCGAACCGGCCGGCGTCATCGCCATCGTCATCGAGACGACCGCCAAGGTTGCCGCCGAGCGCTGGCGCGCTGGCGAACGCGACCGCCAGCGCCAGATGTTCGAACAGGCGCCGGGCTTCATGGCCATGCTGTCGGGTCCACAGCATGTCGTCGAACTGACCAACGCCGCCTATATGCAGCTCGTCGGCCACCGCGACATCATCGGCCTGCCGATCCGTCAGGCCTTGCCCGAGGTCGAAGGCCAGGGCTTCTTCGAGCTGCTCGACCAGGTGTTCACCTCCGGTGAGGCGTTCATCGGCTACGCGCTGAAGGCCGAACTGCAGCGCACGCCGGGTGCGGCGATCGAGGACCGCTTCATCGACCTCGTCTATCAGCCGGTACGCAATCCCGCGGGCGAGGTGTTCGGCATCTTCGTCCAGGGTGTCGACGTCACCGACCGTCTGCTTGCCGAACAGGCCCTGCGCCAGAGCGAGACGCAGTTTCGCACCTTCGCCGAGGCGATGCCCAACCACGTCTGGACAGCGACGCCGGACGGACTGCTCGACTGGTTCAACCCGCGCGTCTACGATTATTCCGGTGCCAAGCCGGGCGAGCTTGACGGTCAGGGCTGGGCCGACATCGTGCATCCCGACGACATCGTCGCGGCCGCGGAAAAATGGCAACAGACAGCGGCCGCCGGCACATTCTACGAGACCGAGTTCCGGCTGCGCCGGCATGACGGCATCTATCGCTGGTTCATCGCGCGCGCCGTGCCGATCCGCGATGCCGATGGCGTCATCCTGCGCTGGATCGGCACCAACACCGATATCGACGACCAGAAGCAGGTGGCACAGGCCCTGCTGCAGAGCGAGCGTCGCTTGCAGCTGTCGCAGAATGCCGCCGGCATTGCGGCCCTCGAACTCGACATCGCCAGCGGAATCGTCGTCGGCTCCGACGGTTTTTGGGGTCTCTGGGGAC
>NZ_JBFUGJ010000157.1:0-13532 GCF_056402975.1 Mesorhizobium sp. P3_A9
ATATCGACCAGCGTTACCTGGCAAGGCAGGGTGCCGAAGATCCGGCCTAAGAAAAACTTGATGCGAACCGGGTTGGCGGCTCAGCCGCCAACCGAGGCCTGCTTCTGGCCGCCATCCTGCCGCGCGACATAATCGCGAAAACTGATGCATTCGACATCTGATTTGACGCAGACCTCGCCGGCGAAGCGCTCCAGCGCGTYCCAGTASGCGCCGTYRTTCATCAGCGTGAARTGRAARCCGAGTTCCAGMGGAATSCGCTTGCCTTGATACTGCGCGTCGAAGGCAGTGCGAAACGCCTGATAGGTCCGGTCCGCGAACTCGTCCGCCTTGCTCGGCCGCTCGAAGCCGCCGGAATGSCKGAYAWAGAGATTGTARTCCATGGCGATCACCGGCCTGGATTTCGGTCCTTCCGGAATCTGCGGCAGGGAAAAGCGTGTGATGCCGCCAACGGTCGGCGGCTGGGCAGGCCCCTGTGAAACGCCGCTGGCGTCGAACTGGTAGCCGGCGGCCGGCAGCGCTTCGTAAAGCGCCTTGCTTGTCGACAGATAGGGTGCGCGGAAACCGACCACCGCATGCCTGGCGAAATCGCGCCAGCCCTGCGGTTCCGGCACAATGCCGTTGATCGCATAGGCGTTCTCAAGAATGTGCTCGAAGGAGGCGAACTCCTTCAGCCACTCGGCCTTGCTCCAATCCTTGCCGTCGAAATGGCCGCAGGCGTGGCTGGCGATGTCGTGCCCCTCGTGCGCGGCAAGGCCAATCTGTTCCAGCCGCTCGGCGACTTCCTGTTTTGAGGCGGCAAAGCCGATGTTCGATTTCCCGGCTGTTTTGCCGGGCGCGGTGTATTCCATGCGTGTCTCCGGCGACAGCAGGAAGACGCAGGAGAGAAAATAGGTGAAATGCGCGCCGGTGCGCTGCGCCAGCGCGCGGCTGCGTTTCCACTGCGAGATGTCGCGGGCGCTGTCGAAGGAGATGATGACCACCTGCTTGGGCTTTGCCGGCATTGGTGGCGCGGGCGGATCGGCCAGGGCCACGCCTGCGGTGGCGAGCGAGGCAAGCGAAAACGCAGCAACGCGAGACAAACAAGGCATCGGCAAACTTACGGGCTCCTGACGGTCAGCAAGCCRGCTATCCCCGAAATGTGGCGTGGGTGCGGTTGGCCCTTTCATCCGTTTGCCCCGGGGCAAACATCGGCTTGACCCCGGGGCAAACATCCGTTTGCACCTGGGGATTAGGCGATTTTCCGCTTGAACCCCTTCCATGCCGACAAAATTTCGCTAAAACGCGGGCTCATGAACCGCCCCGGCCCGGGGCAAAATTGGTTTTGATTGATGTCCGACGACAGTTTTATCCGYGAAGTCAACGAMGAGATGCGTCGCGAGCAGGCGCAGAAGCTTTGGGACCGTTTCGGCCCGGCCTTGCTTGTCATTGCGATCCTCGTGGTGCTCGGCACCGCCGCTTTCGTCGGCTATCGCTATTGGGACGAGACGCGCGCCAACCGCTCCGGCGATGCCTTCTCGCAGGCCTTGAAGCTTGCCAATGACGGCAAGAACGACGATGCGTTGGCCGCGCTCGATCAACTGGAGAAGGACGGCTACGGCGCCTATCCGCTGCTTGCCCGCATGCGTGCCGCCACCGTCAAGGCGAGCAAGGGCGACACCGCCGCTGCCGTCAAGGATTTCGACGACGTCGCCGCCGACACCGCCATTCCCCAGGGCATTCGCGATATGGCGCGGCTCCGGGCAGCRCTCCTGCTYGTCGATCAYGGCTCKTTCGCCGACGTGTCCAGCCGCGTCGAGGCGCTGACATCGGACACCAACACGCTTCGCCACACGGCGCGCGAGGCGCTCGGCCTTGCCGCCTGGAAGGAAGGCAAGACCCAGGACGCGCTGAAACTGTTCGACCAGATCGCCGCCGATGACGGCGCCCCACGCAACACCCGCGAGCGGGCAACGCTGATGTCCGAGCTGATCCGCGGCTCGGGCAATGCGTCGTAAATGCATGTCGCCCAAAAGTGTGCAACGGTTTTGGGACAACGACATGCATGATTGTAGGACCGTATGACCTTCAAAGTCGCCATCATCGGCAGACCTAACGTCGGCAAATCGACCCTTTTCAATCGGCTGGTGGGAAGGAAGCTGGCGCTTGTCGACGACACGCCGGGTGTCACCCGCGATCGTCGCGTCCATGCCGCTAAGCTCTACGACCTGCATTTCGATGTCATCGACACCGCCGGTTTCGAGGACGCCGGTGCTTCGACCTTGCCGGGCCGCATGCGCGCGCAGACCGAGATCGCCATCCGCGAAGCCGACCTGATCTTCTTCACCATCGATGCCAAGTCCGGCCTGCTGCCCGACGACAGGACCTTCGCCGAGATCGTGCGCAAATCCGGCAAGCCGGTCGTGCTGGTCGCCAACAAGGCCGAGGCCAAGGGCGCGCAGGGCGGCATGCTGGAGGCCTGGGAACTCGGGCTGGGCGAGCCGATCCCGGTTTCCGCCGAACATGGCCAGGGCATGCCCGATCTGCGCGATGCGGTCATTGCAGCGCTCGGCGAGGCGCGTGCCTTCGGTGAAGAGGAAGAGGGCGAAGACGACGAGATCGCCACCACCGAGGTGCTGATCGGCGAGGACATTGCCGATCCGGACGCCGAGGATGTGCATAGCTACGACGACACCAAGCCGATGCGCATCGCCGTCGTCGGCCGCCCGAACGCCGGCAAGTCGACGCTGATCAACGCGCTGATCGGCGAGGAGCGGCTTTTGACCGGACCGGAAGCCGGCATCACCCGCGATTCGATTTCGGTCGATTGGGATTGGCATGGCCGCCGCCTGAAACTGTTCGATACGGCCGGCATGCGCCGCAAGGCCAGGATTCACGAGAAGCTCGAAGTGATGTCGGTGCAGGATGGCTTGCGCGCCATCCGTTTCGCCGAGATCGTCGTCATCGTGCTCGATGCCACCATCCCSTTCGAGAAGCAGGATCTGCAGATCGCCGACCTGATCATCCGYGAGGGCMGSGCGCCGGTSATCGCCTTCAACAAATGGGAYCTGATCGAYMAYCCGCAGGARCTGCTGGCGGAACTGCGCGAGAAGACCGAGCGGCTGCTGCCGCAGKGSCGCGGCATCCAGGCSGTGMCGGTCTCKGCCGAGACCGGRCGCGGYCTCGACAAGCTGATGGAYGCSGTSMTSAGGACSCACAAGGTCTGGAACAGCCGCGTCTCGACCGGCAAGCTCAACCGCTGGCTCGAAGCCATACTGGCGCATCATCCGCCGCCCGCCGTTGCSGGSCGCCGGCTGAAGGTCAAATACGTCACSCAGGCCAAGACGCGGCCGCCGGGTTTTGTTGTCCAGTGCTCGCGGCCGGATGCGATGCCGCAATCCTATGTGCGCTATCTCTCCAACAGCCTGCGCGAAGCCTTCGACATACCGGGCGTGCCGATCCGCATCGCGCTACGCACCTCGGACAACCCGTTCGCCGGCCGGGCCAAGAAGCGCGGCTGAGTATCGGCGGCCATCTGGCGTTCGTCCGATCAGGCCACGGCACGCAAGCCGGCATTGGTCCGCGCCTTGTTGGGCAATGCCTGCCGCGCCGCATCCAGCAATATGTCGGCGAGGCGGGCCGCCACCGGCCCGGGTTCGGCATCCCTCTTATGCAGGTACAACGCCATTTTGGGCAGCGCCGGCAGACCGGCAATCTCCGGCGTCATCGCGTTGACACTGGCCGGCAGGCCGATGTCGGTGCGGATCGTCAGCCCTAGACCAGCCGCGACGGCCGCCCAGATGCCGCCCAGGCTCGGGCTGGAGAAGGCCATGCGCCAAGGCAGGCCGGCGCGGTCGAGCGTTTCCGTCGCCACCGTGCGCAACAGGCATGGCGCCTCAAGCGCCACCAGCGGCAGCGGCTGGCCGTCGCACAGGCTGGTCTCGATGCGCTTGGCCGGGCCGATCCAGCGCATCGGGACATCGGCGATGTGTTCGCTGTAGGGCAGCGTCTGGCCGCTGTGCCAGGCGAGTGCGATGTCGAGGCTACCTGACATCACCCTTTCGGCGAGATCGTGGCTGCGCCCGATCCTGGCCTCGATCTTGACCTTCGGGTGGGCGCGGGCGAAGCGGCCGAGCACATCGGGCAATACAGCTTCGCCGAAATCCTCCTGCAGGCCGAGCCGCACCCATCCTTCCAGCTCGACATCATGGATGGCCGCCGCCGCCTCGTCATTCAATTCGAGCAGCCGGCGTGCATAGCCGAGCATGGTCTCACCGGCCTCCGTCAAGGCCAGGCCGCGCCCCGCTTTGCGAAAGATCGGCGTCGCCGCCTGTTCTTCCAGTTTCTTCAACTGCGCGCTSACCGCCGAGGTCGASCGGCCRAGCCGGTCGGCGGCCTTGGCRAAGCTGCCGAGCTCCATRCCGGTGACGAAACTGCGGAGAACGTCGAGGTCGAATGTCACGCGTTGCATAGCAAATGTCCTACTTTTCAGGATCGATAGTCAAAAACTTCCTGATTTTAAGGATGGATTTATGGCGATAGAGAGATGGCGTCAAGGTCTGGACCACCGGACCACCACGGGAATGAAATCATGTCCGCCATCGTCGACTGCGCCGACCAACAGCCAACACAAATCCTGAAAGACAAGGCTGCCGGTCCTGCCGAGAGGGTATTCAGTCCCGGCCATCGCTGGAAGGTCCTGGGCATAGGCGTCGCCGCGAACGCTGGTTTTTCAGCCACGTTCGCCGGCATACCGGCAACGGCGGTGGTGCTTCGTCAGGGCTATCACCTGAGCAATGCCGAGCTTGGTCTGGCGCTCGGGCTTCTCGGCTTGGGCGTTGCGCTCAGCGAACTGCCMTGGGGSCTGCTCACCGATCGCTGGGGGGATCGCCGGGTGCTTCTGATCGGGCTTGGCGCGACGGCCGCCTGGCTCCTTGCCATGGCCATGCTCGTCGTGCCGACAAGGTCAGGCATCCCCGATGTCATGCTGCTGTCGGCGAGCCTGCTCGTTACGGGACTGCTCGGCGGCAGTGTCAACGGCTCGAGCGGCCGTGCCATCATGGGCTGGTTCCGGGAAAGCGAGCGCGGCTTTGCCATGAGCATAAGGCAGACGGCGGTGCCGCTTGGCGGCGGCCTCGGCGCGCTTGTCCTGCCGTCGCTTGCGCTGGCTTTCGGCTTTTCCGCGGTGTTCGGGCTGCTGGCGGGCGCCTCAGCTCTTTCCGCCCTGTTTGCCTGGCGTTGGCTGCATGAGCCGCCGGCAGCGGCTCACGTCGTTTCGCCTGATGTGGCCGGACCAGCGCCGCTGCGCAACATCGAGGTCTGGCGCATCGCAACCGCCATCGGCCTGCTCTGCTTCCCGCAGGTGGCGGTGCTCACTTTCGCGTCGGTGTTCCTGCACGACTTCGCCGGTTTGGGGACGGCAGCGATGAGCGCGAGCCTCGCCGCGGTGCAGGTCGGCGCCATGGTCATGCGCGTCTGGAGCGGCCGCTTTACCGACCGCCATGGCAATCGCCGCCAGTTTTTGCGCGCATGCAGTGCGCTCAGCGGGTTGGCCTTCGCTGTGCTTTGGCTGATGGTCCTGGCCAGCCCCGCCATGCCTGGCGGCCAGTCTTTCCTGATCGCTGTCCTCCCCTTGGTGCTGATTGTCGCGGGTATCTCGGTTTCCGCCTGGCACGGCGTCGCCTACACCGAGCTCGCCACGCTTGCCGGCGCCGGCCATGTCGGAACCGCGCTCAGTCTTGCCAACACCTTCGTCTTCGTCGGCTTCTTCCTGGTGCCGGTGGCCATTCCAGGGCTGCTGCACCTCTGGTCATGGTCCGGCGTCTGGCTGTCGGCCGCCATCTGTGCGCTGATCGCGTGGCCGATCTTCCTGCGGCCGGTCGCAGCCCGATCAGTTTCAGACAAGTCAAACCAAGGCGGCCAACGGCACAGCCTGGGATGAAGGTGCGCGCCTGGACATCGGAAACCGCAGTTTGGCCCAGGCGATGGCGGGTTTTTCCGCCGTTCGATGGAGGATGACCGAAAGGCCAAGGCTCAATATCGCTGCCGAAATTGTGGCCGCTATTGGACCGTAGTGCTTATCGAACTCGTAGTTGTAGGCCATGTTGAAAACGACGATTTGATGAATCATGTAAAATGCGAAACTGATCTCACCGCAGAAAATCAACGGGCGGCAAGATAGAACGCGCGTCACCACGCCGGATTGGTGCGCAAACATAGACCAAGGCAGCGAATACCGGATACATCCCATATTCGCGATAAGCTGCAGACGCCATGACCGATGCATGATTGGCGAAGAACCGCGTGATCTCGTCATGCACGCCGGCATAAAGCACCAGGCAGGCGATTGCCGCAATCTGAGCGGACGCCAACCAGCCGGCGGGGATGCGCCGAAGTCTGAACAATTGATAGACAGCTATCCCCGACAGGAATTCCACCATGCGTAGAGGTGGAAAAAGTTGAACGAAGGATGCGTCCGTAACGTAGAAATCCAGCCACGGTCGTTCGGAAGAAGGCGGAAATACCGGACCGGGCAAAACCACCGTGAACGCAAGCAGGCCGAGGACGGCAAGGGTCCAGCCGCAAACCACCAGCATGGATCTGGTTGGGCCTCAGGATCAGAATGAACGGCAGGAGAAGGTAGAAGAATAACTCGACCGATATCGACCATGAAACGCCATTGTAGGCATAGGCCGTGCCGTAGGTCGGAATCCATGAGCTCTGGAGCGTCGTCGTCAGATATGCGGTGAGAAGGCTTGCCGGTTCATGAAGCGTCACCAGGGCAACAAAGGAACACAGCATGTGAACGGGCCAGAGCCTGAAAAATCTCTGGAAGACAAAGTGTCTTACATCGCGCCAGTCAAGGAAACGCCCTGCGAAACTGTATGACAACACGAATCCCGACAGGACGAAGAAGAACGAGACGGCGCATTCCAGATCCATGTTACGGATGGATTGAGACGCATCGATTCCAAACACCTTTAGATGATGGATGAATATCGACAGGGCCGCAAAAGCCCGCAGGGCCGTCAGATTATGAAGCTGGGGGCGTCCGGGTGGCTCTGTCGAGTTCACGCCGTTTGCGGTTGTAGTGTCCACGACCGTTGCCTCGTCGCTCGGCTTGCGCGGCCGCTGTTTCGAACAGCTCCATTGTGATGGTTGGAATATGGATATCCGGTTAAGGCCGGTTCCGTGAACGCGGATCGGCGGGTGTTCCGTCGCATCCCGCCGCAAAACCGCCCGACTTCGAAACCACGACCTTGAGCCGACTGAGAAAACCCGATCGATCCCGTTAACGYCCCATCAAGGTTAATGCATCATTTTGCTCTCCAGTGGGGTCAGTGGCGTTCCTGGAGAGTGTTCCGTGCATCGACGTGTGTTGAAGCGGCTTGTTGCCGCCGCCGGTGAGAAGAAACGCAGCTTCGTATCTCCGTTCATCATCGGTCTCGGCATCTGGATCGGCTTCCCGACCGTCGCCGCCTACCAGGACATGACCAGCCTCGTTTCCGGCCTCGAATCGCCGACCGCGCGCTGGAATTCCTATGTCGAGAGATCCGTCGCCGGCTCGACCCATGCCGCCGAGATGCCGTTCGTCGATTCCGACGTCACCGGCTCGATCTCCGGATCGGGCATTCACCTGGCTGGTGTCGGCAACGTGTCGTTTCGCGGCAAGGGCGGCAAGGTCAGCGGCTCGCCCGACGAGGATCGCGTGATGCGCGCCGACAAGAAGGGCCGCATCGTTCAGATGTCACCCGTTGCACCGCCGAAGAACTTCAACGCCGGGTCGATCTTCCAGCGGACCTCCTCCTTGATGCGGCCGAGCATGGACGGCGACCTGAAGATGGCTTTCGCCAAGCCGCAGATCAAAGGCAAGGAAATCCAGATCGCCGCGGCGTTCCATGCGCGTGAGGACAAGAAGCCGGATCCCGGCGTGCCGGCCATGCTCGCCGCCCTGGTCAACAACGATCATCCGGATGTGCTGGCGACAGCCTATGCGCAATCCGAGCCGGACTATGCCAAGGCCTCGCCCTTCGAAGTTCTGCTTCAGGATGAAGAGCCCAACAATGGCCGCTTCATTCCGCCGATGGCCAAGGGCGACCATTGGTGGATCCAGAACCCGCTGCCAGAGAGTGTCTTCTCCAAAAAGGAACAGGCATGCCTGGCCAATGGCATCTATTTCGAGGCGAGGAGCGAATCCGTGCGCGGTCAGGCTGCCGTTGCCCAGGTCATCCTCAACCGCGTCCGCAATCCGGCCTATCCCAATTCGATCTGCGGCGTCGTCTATCAAAACGACARCTGGYTCAACCGYTGCCAGTTCTCCTTCGCYTGCGACGGCAGGAAGAAGCGCATCGAYAGCCCCGYYSMCTACAAGACCGCGCAGGAMRTCGCCATGGCGGTCACSGCCGGCAAGATCTTCATYCCGGARGTCGGRTCGTCSACCCATTAYTAYGCCCAATATGTCCATCCGGGCTGGGCGCGCACCATGCAGAAGATGACCAAGATCGGCCTGCATATCTTCTACCGCACCTATGGCGGCGGCTGGAGCTGAGGTTCGTCGGCCGCTGGTCTTTTCCATCGGCCATAGGCTCGATCAGCGAGCCATTGCCAGGGGGATTCGCGCAACGTATCCCCATCATCGCGACGGGCACGATGTCGCACCTCTCTAATTGATTGATTTTATTGCCTAAAATACATGGCAATGAACTTCCGCCCGTGGCTTGACGGGCGCAACCCCTCTAACTATGTTGCCGGCGACTTTAGAAGCGGACGGACGGTGACGGTCTGACCGGGCAGGGGGGTTGCGATGGCCGACAAGAATGGGCCAGACGGAACCGGAGAAACCGGCCGCGGCAATCAGCATGAAACCGGCATCCGCGACGACGATCTTGAGCGACGTCGGCGTGAACTTGAAGCATCGCTTGCGACAAGGCTGCCGAACCGGCTCGAGGGGAAAGACGACGCGAAAGCGGGCAGTGCGGCCGGATATGGCCAGGCGGTCAAACTCTCCAGTGAATTTATCGCTGGCGTGGTGGTGGGCGCCGGCATCGGCTGGATCATCGACCGTATGGCGGGGACATCGCCGTGGGGTCTGATTGTTTTCCTGCTGCTTGGTTTCGGCGCCGGCGTGCTCAATGTCATGCGTTCCGCGGGCGTTGTGGCAGAATTCGGACAGGGCGATAAATCGCGCTCTGGCCGGGACGACAGGAAATGACCGCCCTTCAGGCGGCATTTGGAAATAGCCGCCCTTATGCGGCAATGATAATTTGGCCGTACGCGGCATTGACGGGGTTAAAACGTGGCAGCTGACAAGGTCGATCCGATCCACCAGTTCCATATCATCAAGCTGSTTCCGATTAACATCGGCGGCTAYGACCTGTCCTTCACAAATTCGGCAYTGTTCATGSTCGCGACCGTGGTTGTCGCCGCGGGGTTCCTGTTTCTGACGACGTCGAGGCGCAGCCTGGTTCCCGGCCGGTTGCAGTCGATCTCCGAGATGGCCTACGAATTCGTCGGCAACATGTTGCGCGATGCCGCCGGCACGCAGGGCATGAAGTTCTTCCCCTTCGTGTTCTCGCTGTTCATGTTCGTGCTGGTCGCCAATCTGCTCGGCCTGTTCCCCTATTTCTTCACCATCACCAGCCACATCATCGTCACCTTCGGCCTCGCCGCTTTGGTGATCGGAACCGTGGTGGTCTATGGCTTCATGAAGCACGGTCTCGGTTTCCTGAAGCTGTTCGTGCCGCATGGCGTGCCGGTGTTCCTGCTGCCGCTGGTGGTGCTGATCGAAGTCATCTCCTTCGTGTCGCGCCCGGTCAGCCTCTCGGTTCGTCTGTTCGCCAACATGCTTGCCGGCCACATCACGCTGAAGGTGTTTTCGGGCTTCGTCGTCAGCCTCTCCGCGCTCGGCGCGGTCGGCATCGCGGGCTCGATCCTGCCGCTGGCCATGGCGGTGGCGCTGACGGCGCTCGAATTACTGGTCGCCTTCCTGCAGGCCTACGTCTTCGCGGTGCTGACCTGCATGTATCTCAACGACGCCCTGCATCCTGGGCACTGACCAAGAGTTTCCGGCCCAAAAGTTTCCAACATTGGCGCCGGATGGAATACCAACGGAATTTTCAGATCCAAAGGAGTTGAACAAATGGACGCAGAAGCAGCAAAGTACATCGGCGCCGGCATCGCTTGCCTGGGCATGGGTGGCGCGGGCATTGGCCTGGGCAACATCTTCGGCAGCTACCTCTCGGGCGCGCTGCGCAACCCGTCGGCTGCTGACGGCCAGTTCGGCCGCCTGATCTTCGGCTTCGCTGTGACCGAAGCTCTGGGCATCTTCTCGCTTCTCATCGCGCTGCTGGCTCTGTTCGGCTGAGCTTTGGGAAGATTGGACAGGCCGGCCGCGCAAGCGGCGGGCCTGATATCTGGGGATAGTCCATGTTCGTGACATCTGCCTTTGCGCAAGAGTCCGCGCCTGCTGCCGATACCAGCCACGCCGCGACCGGAGGCGACACGCACTCCACCACCGGCGTGCCTGCCGAAGCGCATGGTGCATTTCCGCCGTTCGATCCTGCGACCTTCCCGTCGCAGCTTCTGTGGCTGGCGATCACTTTTGGGCTGTTCTACCTCTTCCTGAAGCRGGTCGTGGTGCCGCGCSTSGGYGGCATCATCGAYGTSCGCAACGATCGCATYWSSCAGGATCTCGAYCAGGCGAGCAAGTTGAAGGGCGAGGCYGACGCCGCYGTTGCTGCYTAYGAGCAGGAACTGRCGGAAGCCAAGRMSAASGCCAAYKCGATCGGCCAGCAGGCCRMCGAYGCGGCCAAGGCKGAAGCCGAGACCGCGCGCAAGAAGATCGAGGCGGCGCTCGACGAGAAGCTGGGCGAGGCCGAGGCACGCATTTCTTCCATCAAGGCCAATGCCATGAAGGAAGTCGGCAGCATTGCCGAGGACACCGCTTCGGCGATCGTCGAGGCCCTGGTCGGCGGCAAGGCCAGCAAGGCCGAGATCGCGGCCGCGGTCAAATCCGTGGCCCGGTGAGGAGCGCATCATGGACGCTACATCTCTCGCAACGCTCTGGGCCACGATTGCCCTGATCATCTTCCTGGGCGTCGCCATCTACATCAAGGTGCCCGGCCTGATCGCCAAGGCTCTCGACGCCCGCGCCGCCAGGATCAGCAGTGAGCTCGATGAAGCCCGCAAGCTTCGCGACGAGGCCCAGCAGTTGCTCGGCCAGTACAAGAAGAACCGCAAGGAAGCCGAGCAGGAGGCCGCCGACATCGTTGCGGCCGCCAAGCGCGAAGCCGAAATGCTCGCCGCCGATGCTCACAAGAAGTCCGAGGACTATGTCGCCAGGCGCACCGCGCTTGCCGAACAGAAGATCGGCCAGGCTGAGCGTGACGCGGTCGCTGAAGTCCGTGCCAGCGCCGTCGACATCGCCGTCGAGGCCGCCCGCGCATTGCTCGCCGCCAAGGTCGACGTCAAGGCCGGAGCCGATTTGTTCAAGGCATCGCTCGCGGATGTGAAGGCCAAGCTCAACTGAGCTGACAACATTTGGAAATCAAAAAGCCGCCCGGGCAACCTGGCTGCTTTTTTGTTGGGCGTTGACGCCAATCTCCGAGAGATAAGGCTGGCGCTCAATCCAGCCCGGCCAAGCCCTCTTCCTCAACCACCTCAGCGCCATCAAGCCTGAATGGCGCAAACGACACGCGGTGCAGTCTTGCAACCGGGCCATGCGCCTCGATCGCCGTGCGGTGACGGGCGGTGGCGTAGCCCATATGGACTTCGAAGCCGTAGCGGTCGTGGTGGTTGCCGCAGCCGCACATCATGCGGTCGCGCATCACCTTGGCGACGATCGAGGCGGCGGCGATCGATTGCGAGCGCTGGTCGCCCTTGATCAGCGCGCGGCCGTCGCATGGCAGCCCCGGCGGCACATCGCGTCCGTCGGCAAGCGCGAGCTTCGGCCGCACCGACAGCCCGACCAAAGCGCGGCGCATCGCCTCGAGGCTCGCCTTGAGGATGTTGCTGCCGTCAATGCCTTCAGCGCTGATCGAGGCCATCGAAACCGCCTGCGCGGAGCCAAGAATGCGCAGGAACAGCGCCTCGCGCTGCAAATGGCTGAGCCGTTTGGAATCGTCGAGACCTTCGGGGATGTTGGCGGGGTCGAGCACAACAGCTGCGGCGACGACCGGTCCGGCGAGCGGGCCGCGACCGGCCTCATCCATGCCGGCGACTGGCCATAGGCCTTCGGCCATCGCCTTCGTCTCGAAGGAGAAATCGGGTTTCTCGACGATTTCGAAGAGAAGCGGAGAATCGGAACGCGCGCGAGCCATGTTGCGGCGAGGTTCGCATCGGCTCCGATTCTCCGCAAGTCCCTCCGGGTCGGGTGGGGCGCCGGACCGGGAGGGCACCGTCTGCAGGCCGGGGCAGGCCGGACGGGATTTCTTGCCGTGGCAGGTCAAACCGCCACGGCGAATTGTATTTTCAGAGCAGCATCAGCTGTTCCTGGTCCTTTCCAGCCGCGATGAACTGGTCGGTGCGCAGCGTGCGCCGTTCGGCATTGAGGCCGAGCCGCTTGGCCGTGATCTCGAAGCGCCGGCCGATCTGCCAGGCGTAAGGTCCGGCGCCCTTCATGCGCTTGCCCCATTCCGAATCGTAATCCTTGCCGTCGCGCATCGAGCGGATCAGCGACATCACGTGGCGGTAGCGGTCGGGATAGTGGCGCAGCAGCCAGTCCTTGAAGATCGGGCTGACCTCCAGTGGCAGGCGCAGCACGACATAACCCGCCTCGCGTGCGCCGGCTGCGTACGCCGAATCGAGGATCCGTTCCATTTCCTGGTCGGTCAGGCCTGGGATGATCGGCGCCACCATGACCGAAGTCGGAATGCCGGCATCCGAGAGCTGCCGGATCGCCTCCAGCCGCTTTGTCGGTGTCGACGCACGGGGCTCCATGGTGCGCGCCAGCATGCGGTCCAGTGTCGTCACCGACAGCGCCACCTTGGCCAGCCCACGTTCGGCCATGCGCGACAATATGTCGATATCGCGCGTCACCAAAGCGGACTTGGTGACGATGCCGACCGKATGGCCACGGGCTTCCAGCACTTCGAGGATCTCACGCATGATCCGGTACTGTTTYTCGATCGGCTGGTAGGGGTCGGTGTTGGTGCCGATGGCGATGGTGCGCGGCTGGTAGCCGTCCTTCGACAGCTCCTTGTCGAGCAACCGCGCCGCATCCGGCTTGGCGAACAGCTTGGATTCGAAATCCAGGCCCGGCGACAGGCCCATGAAGGCGTGCGTTGGCCGCGCGAAGCAATAGACACAGCCATGTTCGCAACCGCGATAGGGATTGATCGACCGGTCGAAGGAAATGTCGGGCGATTCGTTGCGGGTGATGATGGTGCGCGGCTTTTCCACCTGCACCTCGGTCTTGAACGGCGGCAGTTCCTCCAGCGAACTCCAGCCATCGTCGAAGACGTGCCGGCTGACGGGTTCGAAGCGGCCGGACGGATTGATGCCCGCCGACCGGCCGCGATTGCGGTCCGGACGGATGCGCATGCCACTCTGCTCGATCA
>NZ_JBFUGJ010000158.1:0-13407 GCF_056402975.1 Mesorhizobium sp. P3_A9
GTGTAGAGATCGCCGACCGCTTCGGTGAATTCGTTGGCGATGGTGGCGGAGATTGTCGTTGCCGGCGCGAACAGCGAGGTCGAGATGCGGTGCGCGTTGCCGATGACGAAGGTCACCGCCATGGTTTCACCGAGCGCGCGGCCGAGGCCGAGCATGACGCCGCCCATGATGCCGATGCGGGTGTAGGGAATGACGACGCGGCGGGTTACTTCCCAGGTGGTGCAACCAATGCCGTAGGCCGATTCCTTCAGCACGGGAGGCACCGTGTCGAAGACGTCCTTGGTGATCGAGGTGATGAACGGCAGCACCATGATGGCCAGGATCATCGACGACGTCAGCAGGCCGATGCCGTAGGGCGGGCCGGCAAACAGGCTGTTGAGGCCGGGAATGCCGTGGAACACGCTGATGACGAAGGGCTGCACCGTCGTCTGCAGGAACGGTGCCAGCACGAACAGGCCCCAGATGCCGTAGATGATCGAAGGGATGCCGGCCAGCAGTTCCACCGCCATGCCGATCGGGCGCCGTAGCGGGCGTGGGCAAAGCTCGGTGAGGAAGACGGCGATGCCGATGCCGAGCGGCACGGCGATCAGGATGGCGATGGCAGAGGTGATGATGGTGCCGTAGATCGGCGCCAGGGCACCGAATTTCTCCGTCACCGGGTTCCAGCTTTCGCTGGTCAGGAAGGAAAAGCCGAAGGTCGAGAGGGCTTGCCAGGAGCCGGCAAACAGCGAGATCGCAACGCCGCCGAGCAGGACCAGCACCAGGATCGCGGCAGCACGGGTCATTCCGTGGAAGATCGAGTCGGTCAGCGCGAAGCGTCGGACGATGGCATCACGCGAACCTCTAACGGCTGGCAAGGCTTCCTGGACAGCGCTCATGTCAAGCTCGGCTCTTTCGAATTGAAGGAAAAGGAGCGCCGCAAGCGCGGCGCTCCTTCAAGGGATGTTACTCGCCGGCGTAGACGGGCTTGCCGTCGGTCTGGATGTCGGTCTTCCACGAAGCCTTGATCAGGTCGACGACGCTGTCGGGGATCGAGACGTAGTCGAGCGCCTTGGCGGTTTCCTTGCCGTCCTTGTAGGCCCAGGCAAAGAACTTCAGGGCTTCGCCGGTGGCGGCGGCATCATCCGGAGCCTTGTGGATCAGCACCCAGGTGGAAGCCGCGATCGGCCAGGTGGCGTCGCCGGGCTCGTTGGTGATGATGACGTTGAAGTTCTTGGCAGTCTTGAAGTCGGCATTCGAAGCGGCAGCGCCGAAGGATTCGAGCGACGGCTCGACGACCTTGCCGGCTGCATTCAGCATCTTGGAGTAGGACAGGTTGTTCTGCTTGGCATAGGCGTATTCGACGTAGCCGATGCCGCCATCCGTCTGCTTGACGGTGTTGGCAACGCCTTCGCTGCCCTTGGCGCCAACGCCCGTCGGCCATTCGACGGCCGTGTCCGAACCAACCTTGTCCTTCCAGTCGGGCGAGAGCTTCACCAGATAGTTGGTGAAGTTGAAGGTGGTGCCCGAGCCGTCCGAACGATGTACGACGGCGATCGCGGTCGACGGCAGGGTGAGGGTGGGGTTCAGCGCCTTGATCGCGGCATCATCCCAGGTGGTGATGGCGCCGAGATAGATCTGGGCAATCGTCTGGCCGTCGAGGACGAGTTCGCCCGGCTTGACGCCGGTGAGGTTGACGATCGGCACGATGCCGCCCATCACCATCGGGAACTGCACGAGGCCGTTCTTTTCCAGGTCGGCGTCAGACATCGGCTTGTCGGTGGCACCGAAAGTCACGGTCTTGGCGATGACCTGCTTGATGCCGCCGCCGGAACCGATCGACTGGTAGTTGAGGCCGATGCCGGTATCCTTCTTGTAGGTGTCGGCCCACTTGGCGAACACCGGGTAGATGAAGGTCGAGCCGGCGCCGGAAAGGTCAGCTGCCATTGCTGCGGAAAGGGTGAAGGTAGACGCTGTAGCCATTGCGATCGCAACGGCCGCCGAGCGGATGAAATGTCTCATGTGGCCTGCTCCTGTTCGGAAGATGGTCTCTCGGCGCGTTTTCCTAACCAGCGCCCGCTGAGGCCAATAGCCTTCGATTATAACAGTCGCATGACAGTTTCGTGTCAGCCCGGTAACGCGTTGCCGGCACTGGAAAAGGCGGTGGCGTCGGGCGATCATGGCCTGATCCGAGTTTGCCCCCGGAATCAGTGGCTTGAGCCATCCACCGGCTCGAGCCGCCGCCGGATTCGGCGGGGCTTTTTCAGGTGAAGAAAATCCGGACGGGAGTGCGCTGCTCAAGACCAGAGCGTGTCATGGCCGGGCCATCGCCAAAAACAGGTCCGTTGGGGTAGGTTGACGCTGTTCCATACTGGCGGTCGCTGCTCCCGCCCGTAACTGCAAGGGCGGAATTCGATGTTGCCATTGTCCCGGCTCGGCGCGGCCTTTGATATGGTGCGATCGCACCATAGGCATTGCACGCAGGGGTAGCAGCAAATCGGCGATTGATTCCCTCGGCTTGCCTCCTCGGATCCCTGAAACCACGCGGCCGGATGCTATCCCGCGTTGCGTTGGACCTGGCTGCCGGCGCCGATCCAGCGCTCGACTTTCTCCAGCAGGGCCCTGGGGCTGATCGGCTTTGGCAGATAGTCGTCCATGCCCGCCTCCAGGCAGCGCTCGCGRTCGCCCTTMAGCGCATGCGCGGTGACGCCGACGATCGGSACATGCGTRCCGSTYTCYTSYTCCAGCCGGCGRATSGCGGCSGTSGCYTCGAGCCCGYTCATCTCMGGCATCGAGACATCCATCAGGATCATGCRCGGAYTGAGCYKGCCGAARGCGTCGAGCGCCTTGCGGCCRTTGCCGACGATCTCGAAGCCGTAGCCGGTCTCGCCGAGGATCTGGGTGAASACCATCTGGTTCACCTCATTGTCCTCGGCCACGAGGATATCCAGCCTGTGTCCGCCATCGCCGGTGGCAGGCAGCCTGGGACGAACCGGCGGCGGCTGCAATTGCGCGCGTTGTTCGTACGGCGCCAGCGGTGGCCGCTGGGGGGCATCAAGCCTCTCGGTTGCGATTTGCTGAACCGGCCCATCCATGGTGTGGCGATGGCGCTGGATGGTCGCCACCAGCGTTTCCAGAAGCACGGAGGAGCGCGCCGGCTTGATCAGCTGGGCATCGATGCCGAGATCGCGGTAGCTGGTGTTGGCGAGCGACTGGTCGACCGAGGTCAGCATGATGATCGGCGTGTCGGCGAGGCCTTCGGTGTTGCGCACGATGCGCGCCATTTCGGCGCCGCTCATCTCGGGCATCTGGTAGTCGAGCACGACGCAATCCACGGCCACGCCATAGGCAGCGGCGGCGATCAGCACCTTCAGGCCCTCGGCGCCGCTCTCGGCCGCACAGGAATCGAACGTCCACGAGGTCATCTGCTCGGTCAGGATGGCCCGGTTGACGGCATTGTCGTCAACGATCAGCACGCGTGCGCCCGTCACGTCCACCGGCATGATGCGCTGCCCGTTCTGCTGACCGGCCCTGGGCAGCGTCACGGTAAACCAGAAGGTCGAGCCCTTGCCCTCTGCGCTCTCGACGCCGATGGTGCCGCCCATCAGCTCGACCAGTCGTGAGGTGATGGCAAGGCCAAGCCCGGTGCCCTCGTGCCGCCGTGTCGAGGAGGTGTCGACCTGGCTGAATTTTTCGAACACCAGTTTCAGTTTTTCCTCGGGGATGCCGATCCCGGTATCGGTAACCGAGATCGTCAGCTTGGTTCCGGTCGGGACCTTCTCGCCGGTCACATCGACCAGCACATGGCCCTCATCGGTGAATTTCACCGCATTGCCGACGAGGTTGGTGACGATCTGCCTGATGCGGCCGACATCGCCGATGAACAGGCTTTCGAGCCTCGGCTCGACACGCACGATGAGCTCGAGGTCCTTTTCCTTGGCGCGCGTCGACACCAGCGTCGCCACGTCCTCGATCGCCTCGGCAAGGTTGAAGGGTGCCGGATCGAGCACCATCTGGCCGGCATCGATCTTGGAGAAATCCAGGATGTCGTTGATGATGGTCAAGAGCGCGTTGCCCGACTTGACGATGATGTCGGTGAACGTCTTCTGCTTCGGATCGAGATTGGATTTGGCCAGGAGTTCCGCCATGCCCAGCACACCGTTCATCGGCGTGCGGATCTCATGGCTCATATTGGCGAGGAACTCCGACTTGGCGCGGTCGGCGAGCACGGCGCGCTGGCGCGCCTCGCTGAGCTCGGCCTCGCGCATCTTCAGTTCCGTGATGTCGGTGGTCGATCCGATCAGGTAGAGCGAACCGTCCGACGCGATCATCGCGCCCTTGCGCGCGAACTGATGCCTGACGCTGCCGTCGGCAAGCCGCACGGTCTCCTCGATCTCCTGGGTGTCGCCGGTGCGCAGCACGGCCAGATCGCCGGCCACGAAAGCCTCGCCGTCCTCCCCGAAAATCTCGATGTCGGTCTTGCCGATCGCATCTTCCCTGCTGAGACCGGTGAGGTCGCACCAGCCCTTGTTGACATAGAACTGCCTGAGATCGGAGCGCTTGGCGTAGATCGACACCGGTACGTTGTCGATCAGACTGCGGAACACCTCGTTCTCGCGCATGCTCTCTTCCAGCGCCCGCTCGCGCGCCTTGACGTCGGTGATGTCGGTGCTGGAGCCGACCAGGTGCATCGATCCGTCGATGGCCACCAGCCGGCTCTTGCGCGTCATCAACTGCCGCACCGTGCCGTCGAGATGGGTGACGGGCTCCTCGACCTCGAGGCCCTTGCCGGTTACGACGACCTCGGTGTCGTCATGGCTGTAGCTTTCCGCGTCTTGCGTGCCGAACAGCTCGCGGTCGGTCCGGCCGATGACGTCTTCCTTGGCAAGGCCCGTAATCGCGCACCAGGCCTTGTTGACGAACTCGATGCTCAAATCCTGCGCCTTGATGAAGGCGGCCACCGGCAACTCGTCCATGACGTGCCGGAACAGATCGATCTGGCGCATCGAATCGCGCAGCGCCGCCTCACGGCTCTTGATGTCGGTGATGTCGACGCGCACGCCGATGAACGTGCCGTCCTCGGTGCGCATGTCGTAGACCTGGTACCAGCGACCGTCCGCATTGAGGCGCTCATAGGACGAATTCGGTAGATGGTAGCGCGCCAGCACGCCGTCGGCCCAGCGTTCGGTGTCAACGTCGTAAAGCTTGTCGAGCTCGGGATCGCCACACGAGCGGAAATAGCCGACCGCATGGCCGAACTCCAGCGCCTCGCGGAAGGTACAGCCGGGCTGCCAGACGGGCTTCAGCGCCGGCAGCGAGTCCTGCAGCTTGCGGTTGGCGAAGACGAACTTGTCGTCGCGGTCGTAGATGATGACGCCGGCCGGCAGCGATTCCAGCACGCTGGCGAGATGCTTGCGCGCATCCTGTGCCTCGGTCTCGCGGCCCTTCATGTCGGTGACGTCGACATAGGAAATGAGCCGCTTGCCTCCGGCCAGCGGCGCCAGTGATGCGACAAGCGTGCGCCCGTCATTGTGTGGCAATTGTCTGGAGCCGGCGACGCCGGCCCTGATTTCGGCTTCGCGCTCGGCGGTATGACGTTGCCAGGCAATTTCATCGGCGCCGTAAGGGTCAATGCCCCGGCTGGCTTCCATCAGCTCGCGAAAGGCCGAGCCGATCCCGGCACGGCCTGGGTCGATCCTCCAGAAGTCATAGAAGGCGCGATTGATGACTTCGGCGCGCATATCGGCATCGATGACGAGAACGCCGATCGGCATCTGGTCGACCATGGTGCGCAGATTGACGAAGGTCTCGGCGATCTTGGCGTTGGCGCTTTCGATCTCGGCATCGCGCCGCTTGAGTTCGGTGACCTCATAGTAGGTCAACAGCCGCTTGCCCCCGGACAGCGCCGTCACCGAGAATATCATCGTCCTGCCGTTGGCATGGATAAATTCGCGTGGCGCGACGAAGCCTGCGCTAATCTCCTCGATACGGGTGGCGAGGTAGCGCTGCCACTGCAGGTCGTCGATGTCGCCATAGATGCCATTGCGGCGGTTGAGGTCCATCAACTGGCTGAACGGAGCGCCGACGGTCACTGCATCATCCGGGATCCTGGACAGATCGCGATAGGCCTTGTTGACGATCAGCGTGTCGAGCTTGGCATCGAGAAGCACGACGCCCATGTGCATGGCGTCCATTGTCCGTTCGAGATCGGCAAGATGCCGGTCGGGTTCGCTACCCGGCAACGGGTTCTGCTCAGCGGTCTCGAAGGCGCTGGCCAGCGCGGTGACGTTGCGGCCTATGCCGCGATAGCCGGCGAATTTTCCTTCGCCGTCAAACCGTGGGAAGCCTGAGGTCAACACCCAGCGGCAGTCGGCGCCGCCTCCCTTCAATTCATAGACGAAGTCGCGGAAGGGCCGGCGCGCCTGCAGATCCTCCAGATGCGCTGCCGCGCTGTGGTTGCCCTGATTGAGGAAATCGAAGCGGAACCGGCCGAGCACATCAGCCGGATCGATACCGGTGGCCGCCTGGTAGGTGGGGGAAAGCCAGGAGAATCGCAGTTCGGCGTCGGTCTCCCAGATCCAATCCGAGCCAGCCTCGACCAGTTGGCGAAGGGCGTCGGGCGAATCCATGTCTGCACATGGCGGCGCGTCGCCGCGGTGCACCGCCTTGCCGGGCCCACGCTTGCCGCGCGCGCCGATTGCTTCTTCCGCTTCCGCCATGCTGCCCCCACCCCGAAAATCAAGGCCGAACCCTCCCTCCGCGGTTCGTCGGCGGAATGTGCCCGAGAAGCATTAACGATCCGCTAACCTTAACGGCGCAACCAGTCCGTTCCTCCTGCGTTATTCGGTCCGGTTGTCGGGTGCACCAAGGCCGCGTTATAAGCCTGTGCAGGGGTGTTGCTTATGATTGGACGGATAGGGCCTTTCTTGCTGGGCGTGGTGCTGCTTTTCGGCAGTGGCTGTTCGCGCAGCTATGACGGCACGGTCATCATTCCGCGGCCGCTCGACGCCAGGCGCTTCTGGGACCGGCCGCCGCCCAATGTCGACTACGCGCCGCAGGTCGACAACGGCGCCTTTCCGGTGCCGCCACAGTCGCCGCCCGGACGATTTTCCGAGCGCAAGGTTTTTAAACCTGGCGTGCAGAGACGGCATCAGACGAGATTTTCCCCGCCGCCTCCCCCGCCCTCTGACCCGGAAAAGCAATTGGCGTGCAAGAACGTAAGCGCGCCAGGACAGCGGGTCCGCATGGTCTGCGAATAATTTCGGGAAAAATCTCGAGCCTTGTGCGGACAGGGCCTATAGCGATGCCGCGCCCTTCTTCGGTTCCTTCGCTCCAAGCTTGTCGAGCGCAAAGCGAACCTGACGCAAATCGTCCTGCCAGCCGTCATCGTCGCCCATGGAACTCTCCGACGCGGCCCGCTGCAGGCCCCGCGCCTCGGATTCGATCTCACGCAGTTCGGCTATCTTCTCGTCATTGGTCAGGGAGCCGTTTTCGACGATCTCCAGAACCCGCATTTCCCTGAACGTGGCCATGGCGTTTCTCCTGGCTGATGTCGACCACAACGCCGTGAGCGCCCCTCTGTTCCAGACGGTCCTATAGCCCGCCGCAACCTGTATCTGATGGATGCGCAGGTAGAGCGGCGGTCATTCAGCCGGGAAGAAGGCCGGGCCAACCACGCGCACTGGCCGCTTGCTGGCCTCGATCGACTGCTCCTGAGCGACACCCAGAGCCTCCGCCTCGGATTGCGGGATTGCCGCAACGCTGCCGACTTCCGGGCTGCCGACGTCCGGCTTTGACTGCGGCAGCGGAATGATGGCATTGCTCATGTCTGTCGGCGTCACAGTCCTTGCCCTCAGTTCGGCGACCCGCTGGTAGTAGCGCTTGGCGTCGCAGGCCTTGAAATTGGCATCGTCCCGGTAGCGGAAAGCCGACGGCAGTTCAGTGTAGGGTTTGCGCGTATCAAGCGCGACCATCTTTTCGGTTTCCAGACTGGCATCGCTCAGCATGTAGAGATCGACGGCCGGATCGTCGCAGATGTAACGGCACTGATCGGCCATATCCTTGACATCTTCGCTGCCGGCGAATTGCGACTTTGGCGCGGGGAAGAAATAACCATCCGACAGGCGCACGCAAAACAGCATCGAATTGCCGGCATAAATCGCTCCGCCCGCCGTGGACTGGGTCTTCGGGCGCTGATCCTTCGCACCGCAGCCAAGCGCCGCGAACCGTGCCTGCAGGCCCGAAACGTCCCGGCCGGAACCAGCCGCAATCTGGCGCAGCACCTCCGTCCGGTTTCTGGCAAGATCGGCACAAGCGTTGAAGAAGCCGCCCGTGGCACTTTGCGCCGTGCACCGGCGCTGCCTCTCCAGGCCTTGGATCGCCGCAAGCTGGCGACGCAACTGCGCCAATTCAGGGCTCACGCCCCCACCGCGGCCGCCGGAAAGCAACTGACCTCTGATCGCGCTGCAACTATCCGCAAGGGAAGACGTCGTGCCGAGCGCAAAGGCGGCCACCGTCAGCGCGATCATGATGAGAAGCCAGGAGCGGATCATCGCGACGACATTGTCCTTGCGGTTGACGGACTGGGACCACATTCATTCG
Source organism: Mesorhizobium sp. P3_A9 (assembly GCF_056402975.1). NCBI lineage: Bacteria > Pseudomonadati > Pseudomonadota > Alphaproteobacteria > Hyphomicrobiales > Phyllobacteriaceae > Mesorhizobium > Mesorhizobium sp. P3_A9. The sequence continues at coordinate 8,581 of NZ_JBFUGJ010000158.1, forward strand.
ACTGGGGTAACTTTCGACTAAATGAGCTATACCTAATAATTAAAGAATTATGACCTGAGTAGGCCTTCATCTATTGTAATAGAATGGCCCCTGTAAATTCGATATTACATTTTTATTTCAAGATTGAGACGACCCGGAAAACAATGCGGTCAGACCGGCGACTGTCGAGATTGCCGGGCTATGGCATCAGCCAACGATCAATCCGGCGTTATCGGCAGCTGACGCTGAAACCTTTGCCTGACTGCGGCGTTGATAGGCAGAGGAGAACGCAGATGTCGATCCACTTCACGGTATCGGAACTGACAAGGAACCTTTTCCATTCTCTCGGGCTGGATCATGAGCGCGCGCCACGACCGCTCAATCCCGAGCAAAGCCTGCTGCTGGAGTGCTATCTGGCCGGGCAAATCCCGGAATCGGCCTGGAGCGACTATGTATTCGAGACACCGGACCTGGCACGGCATGCCGAGGTTCGGCGCCTGAGCCATTGAGCAATTGGTTGTGAAAAGCAGCTTGGCGGAGGCGGACAGCCTTGCCCGGCGACGCGCTTTGGTCCGGCGATTTCTCGATGAAAGATCGCTCGAGCCGCTATTGCTTTGGGGAAGCCAGTTGCAGCGTGAAGACGTTGCCGCCAATGCCTTTCGCCAGCGCCGGCGAAAGGGTCAGGGGCGTGCAATTCTTGACGGCCGCGATGGCGGCATCGATGAACGCCTTCCGCGCCTTGTCATCACCGGCCACCTTGGCGGCGGTCGGCCGCGGCGGACCGATCAGCGAGCCGTCACGCTTGAAGCTGAAGCTCAGGGTTACGGTCGACTTCCCGGCATCCGCTGGCGGCGTCCAGCACGCCTGGATCGCGGCCCCGACATCATCCATCGTATTGAGCACTGCTGCCTGTGACGGGAGAAGCGTTCCAGCCAGCGTGCCACCAGCGATCATCAGCATTGYTGCCACGCATTTCATCGCAAACCCTCATCTCACTCCAGGTCGGCATTCCAAGCCGAATCCGCTGAAAGGGATGTTAGAGCCAACACCGGCGGTGACAATATACTGGCGCAAAAAGTTGATGCTTCGGCGCTGCCTGATCACCGTCGCGCGATGTCCCGGCATGAGGCCCGCTAGAGCAATTCCAGGAAAAGTGTGAGCGGTTTTTCGTCAGGAATTGCGTCAAAACAAAGCGTTAGAGCGGTTCGCCGTTTCCATGAAACGGTGAACCGCTCTAAAAGCAAAAAGGCCGGCACGGAGCCGACCTTTCCTTCCGCCGATAGTGCGCCAGTACATCCGTGGTCGCGCGGCGAATTCCCAGCAGTAGACAGGGCTTAGGTTAACGAATCCTTAAGCTGAGGCCTTCGCCTGCGACCTTACATAAGCGATATAGCCACGCACGTCGCCGGCTGGCTCGGCGTAAGCCTTGCCGAGCTTCTTCTCGATAGCCGCCATATACTCCTTCGCCCATTTGGGCAGGGCGTAGTCGATGACCGCCAGGAACTCGAGCGTCGCCGCCAGCCGGATATCGGCGATCGACGGGTTCTTGCCSCCGATGAACGGCTTGCCGTCCCKGAAGAAGCTGTGAAAAACCTCCAGCGGCTCGGCGATCGCGGCCATAGCGGCCTTCTGTGCTTCCGACTTCTTGTCGGGATGAGCATCGCTGTGGCCGACCTCGCCGGCATAGTGCGGGAAGCCGAGCGCCGGATAGGTGGCGCGCGCCACATAGGGATAGAGCGTTCCGATCAGGTAGAACATGGCGCTGTCGATCATCGCCCGCTTGGCCGGCGCCTTCGGATAGAATTTCTCCAGCCCGTGCTTGTTGGAGAGATACTGCATGATGGCGCAGCTTTCCCAAAGCACGCCTCTGGGCAGCCCCTTGTCCTCGATCATCGGCGTCAGATGCGCCGGATTGCGCGCCAAATATTCCGGCGAGCGCGTGTGGCCCCAGGCGTCGGTCTCGGCGGCTTCGAACCCGGCCGCGCGGGCGAACACCCGCACCGTCATGTTGTTGACGCTCGGCTTCAGCATGCTGAGCTTCAGCGCCGGCTTTTTCGCCGMTTTCGCCTTGGCYTTCGGTGCGGACGTCTTGGCCACCGGTTTTGCCGCCGCCTTCGCGGCAGCCTTTGGCGCCGGCTTGGCTGCAGGCTTCGCAGCCTTACTTGCCGGCTTGGCGGCTGCCTTGGCCGCCGGTTTCCCAGCACTCTTGGTCACTGTCTTTGCCATTATTGTCCTCCCTCTGTTTTTGTTGGCCGTCAGTAAGGGTTCTTCGGCGCCCGGTCGTCCGACAGGGTCGCGCGGGAGCTCTCGACAAGMGCCTGGATCGCGTCGGCGAGGTGCACCTCGGCAATGTTGTAATCGCCGCGCGCGACGCGCAGCCGGTGCGCCTGCATCAGCACGTCGGCATGGGTGAAACCAGCCGGCGGCTCGAAGCGGTAGGAAGCGAGCTCGATCAGCAGGCCGAGCGGATCCTCGAAATAGATCGAATCCATGAAGCCGCGATCCTTGACGCCGCTGTGCTTGATACCGCGCTCGCCGAGCCGGGCGACCGCCTGCAGGAAGGTGACGCGCGACACCGCAAACGCGATGTGGTGGACGCAGCCCGGATCGGTCGGCGTGCGTCGTTTCTGCGGCGTGCGGCTCTCATCGGTGAAGATGGTGATCAGCCGGCCGTCACCCGGATCGAAATAGAGATGGCTTTCGCTGGCCTTGTCGAGGTTGGGCTGCTCGAAGATGAACGGCATGCCGAGCACGCCTTCCCAGAAATCGATCGACGTCTGGCGCCCGGCGCCGACCAGCGTGATGTGGTGGACGCCCTGCGATTGCAGCTTCTGCATTGGCCTTCTCCCCGCGGCATCGGTTGCCGTCCGGATCCGCCTGGCACGCGGCATTCTCTGTGCCGCTTGAGCTGTGCCTCGAAATCCAGACGTGATGCTAATGCAATCGGCCCCGCCGCGCCAGAAGCGGCGAGCCCTATCATTGCATGACGGTGAAACCGCTCTTGGCCGTAAAAGCCTGGAGGATCAATTCAAGAGATGGCGGGCGCTATCGCAACGCGGAAGCCGCCCTCGTCGCGTCCTTGCCGAAGCGGAGGCTACGCGACGGCCTTGAGCTCAGCTTCCACCAGCATCCCCAGGCCGCCACATTCGGCGCACGCGACGGTCTTCCCCGGGCAACTGATCTGRTGCGTCCCTTGGGGGCAGCAATGCCCCTTCGACTCGCTCCATCTGGAGCAATCGAAAATCTTGCCGCCGCCATGGCAGCGCGAGCAAATCATCTTCCCTGACGCCATTCCAACTCTACCCAAACCCAAAATCCGCTGTCCGCAGATGTTACCCCGGCCTCGTAAGTAACAGGGATTGTTGCGCTTTCAAGCGCCGCGGGCTGACTTAAATTGGGGGTATTCGGGCATGCGAGCCGCCGGGTCGCGGGCGTCGCCAGTCAAGAGCAACCTACATCGTGCCTTGTCTGAATGCCGCCAAGGCTAGTCGAGAAACCTGATCTTCGTGAAGGACATCATCTCTCCCATCACATTGCCGCTGTCATCGACCTGCTGCCCTTGCCCGACTGTAACGGTCACGCGTTTTCCCTTGTAGCGGGACGGCATCACGGTTTGCTCGTTCCAGCTTGCGCACTCGGGCGCGGCACACAGGCCGACTTGCTCGACCTTCTTGCCGTCGACAATGGTCAGATAGCAATTGTCGCCACATTCGAAACCTCGAATGGTGCCGGTGATCTTCCTGTCCTTGGAGAACGACGGACTGCACTGGGCAATCAGGGACGCGGAAATGAGGAGCGGCAAAGCCAATTGTTTCATGCCGCCAACTTGCTGCAACATGCCGTACTGCGCAAGCATCACATCTGGCAGAAAATCCTTGGTACGCCCAAGGGGAATCGAACCCCTGTTCCCGCCGTGAGAGGGCGGTGTCCTGACCGCTAGACGATGGGCGCGCTCAAGAACCGGCGATATAGGCTGACGGCTGAGAAAAAGCAACTGGGGTTCGGCCGCTTTCCCTTATCGGGGAAAAGTCGGCTGCAGGCCTAGCGTTTCGGCTCGATCAGATCCCAGAGATTGCCATGGAGATCGGCGAAAACCGCGACCGTGCCATAGGGCTCGAAACGTGGCGCCTCACGGAATTCGACGCCCTTTTCCAGCATCGCCGCATGATCGCGGGCAAAGTCGTCGGTTTCGAGGAACAGGAAAACCCGGCCGCCGGTCTGGTTGCCGATACTTTGCCTTTGCGCCTCATCAGACGCCTCGGCCAGCAGCAGTCTGGCGCCCTGCCCGTTGACCGGCGCCACCGTGACCCAGCGCTTGCCGCCGCCAAGATCGACGTCCTCGAGGAGCAGGAAACCCAGCCGCCCGACATACCAGGCGATCGCCTCGTCATAATTGGCGACGACCAGCGCCACGGTCGCGACACGCCGATGTTCGGCAAAGCCGGTCATTTCGGCGACAAACGTGTTTGTTGCATCGTTGCTGGCAGCCTATTTATTGCGAATTGCAAACTGGCCGATCAGCCTGCGCTCGGCGATATCATAGATGAAGATCGCGCGGCTGCCGTCGGCAAGCTCGGCGTCGATCGAGATGCGATTGCCGGACAGCGACTGGCTGACCACTTTCGCGCCGACCGGCAGCACAATGTCGCCACTCAACGGCTCGCCGGCGGGCACCTGGATATCGCCAGCCAGTGGCGGGGTCACCGATGGTGCTTTACGGGCTTTGTAGACAATCGCCGCGATCACCACCATAAGGGCCAGCAGCAGCAGGCCGAGATTGATGGCCATGAAGCGGACGAGCTTGCCACGCATCTTTTCGACCCCGGGGTCGAGCGGCTTTTCCTGATC
>NZ_JBFUGJ010000159.1:0-13372 GCF_056402975.1 Mesorhizobium sp. P3_A9
GCCAGGAAACCGAACTCGGCACCTTGAAGACCTWCACCGAGACCCGMWTCAAYTTCGGCAACACCCGCAACAGCGGTCGCGCTAGCTACAATAGCTACACCTCGAGCTACAATGCTGGCGCTGCCAACAAGGGCATCTCGCTGAACTTCGCTTGGATCCAGCTTGGTGGTCTTCGCGTCGGTAAGGATGAATCGGCCTTCGATACGTTCATCGGCTACGCCGGCAACGTGATCCAGGATACGATCGTTCCTTACGGCGGCTTCGACACCAACGTCGTCCAGTATTACTTCGATGGCGGCAATGGCTTCTCGGCTGTGGTCTCGCTCGAAGAAGGCTATGGCAATGTTGGCACGATCGACAGCTATGTCCCGCACGTCGTCGGCGGCGTGAAGTGGACGCAGGGCTGGGGCGCGATCACCGGCGTTGTCGCCTACGACAGCAACTATGAAGAAGTCGCTGGCAAGGTCCGCTTGGACGTCAATGTCTCGAACGAACTGTCGCTGTGGGTCATGGGTGGCTATGGCACCGACGACAACCTCAACGACAATGCCAACAACGTTGTCGACGCGTTTGGTCGCGGCATGTACAAGATTTGGGGCGGTAACTGGGCTGTGTGGGGCGGTGGCACCTACAAGTTCAACGAGAAGACYTCGTTYAACRCYCAGRTCTCGTATGACSARKGGAAGGACCTCGGCRTCGCYGCGAACATCGCCTATGACGTCGTTCCTGGCTTCACGATCACGGCCGAAGTCGATTACCAGAACGTTGGTCAGGGCGCCATCGACAACGGGTCGATCTGGGGTCACGCCGAAAAGAAGAGCAACATCGGCGGTATCCTCCGCTTCCAACGCTCCTTCTAAGGGCTGGTTCCTTACAGGTGAAATYCAGCCCGGGCGCAYMAACGCCCGGGCTGTTTTTGTTTCGTGACTGGGTCAACGCAAACGAAGGAACAGGGGGAATTGGTAGCTGAATAAATCCGCGGGACGATATCGTGGGATCCGTTGATGGGCGGATGAGATCACAACCGCGTGATTAAAATCTCTTGAAAGGACGCTTCCAAGCGGATAGGGCTGATCTATCCACTCGGGGGTGAGACGAATTATGACCAACGAAGCGATTCAAGAGGGTAGCCCCCCGGATCCGTTTTCGATGTTTTCTTCTCAGAACTCAAAGATCAAATACACCTACAACAAGATAAGAGAAGTAAAGTCGTACAGGGTCGGAGAGCTTTTTTCAGCTTACCGGGACATACTTTGGGATGATGGGCGGCATAAATACAATGTCAGCTCCTTCATCGGCGAAATAGATGAGATWCTCCTYGGSGAGCGTTTCAGCGCCKTTGACCARAGYACCCTYGATAACCTTATCGGMACCTTGCGCCAGCGCGGYAACAGCAACGCAACCATCAAYCGRAAGATGGCTGCCCTCAGCAAACTGCTGCGCAAGGCTTACAAGATGGGAGATATCCACAGCCTGCCCGAGTTCCGCCGCCAGAAGGAGCGGGCCGGACGGATTCGCTTCCTCGAGAGAGAGGAAGAGGCAAGGCTGTTTTCTGCCATCAGGAGCCGCAGTGAGGATGCCTACAGGCTTTCCGTCTTCCTGGTCGACACCGGATGCCGTCTTGGCGAAGCACTCGGGCTGATCTGGAACGACATCCAGGAACATCGCGTCTCCTTCTGGATCACCAAATCCGGCCGCAGCCGCACCATTCCGATGACCGAGCGCGTCAAGGAGGTGATCAAGCTGCCTCCAGCCGAAGGCCGCCGGCCCAAAGGCCCGTTCACCAAGCTCAGCCAGGCACAGTTCCGTGCGATTTGGAACGACGCCAAGGCCGAAGTCGGCCTCGGCGCCGACGATCAGGTCGTACCGCACATCCTGCGTCACACCTGCGCCTCGCGCCTTGTCCAGGGCGGCATTGACATCAGGCGCGTGCAGATGTGGCTCGGCCATCAGACCCTGTCGATGACCATGCGCTACGCGCATCTGGCCACCAACGATCTCGACGGCTGTGTCGTGGTGCTGGAAACGCCGCGAGGCGAAGCGTCGCCACACGGTGCCGAAGGCTCGGTGTTCTCGTCTCCGCTGACCGCTTCGACGTCAAAGCGGGGCCAGACGACAGAGGCGATCGCGGCGAAGCCGGCTAAAGCGTCTGGGAAAAGCTCGAAGGCCAAATAGTTCCGCCGGCCTTGCATATACTGTCATGATAACCCCAGGACCGGATCTGGTCTTGGGGTTTACTTTTTTGGTCTAATGCATGTCGCCCCAAAAGTGACCTCTGTTTTGGAAGGGCGACGTGCATAAAGTGCGTCGCATGGATCCGTTCAGACGCGACGCGCTTTAGCGCTCAGCTCGATCAAGGAAGGCCGATATATCGCTGGGAAGGCTGCCGGTTTCGAGGAATGGCGCGTGACCTTGGCCGTCGACCGTGATCGTTTCCATCGCCGGATGATGCGCTCGCATTTGCCGCATGGTGTCCGCCGACAGCAATCTTGAATTGGCGCCACGGATGGTGAGCAAGGGAATGGCCACCAGCGCGTCGAATTGCGGCCACAGGGCTGGCAAAGGCTGCGACAGGTCGAGACTGGCGACCGTGTCGACCAGTTTTGGATCGAAATCCGGCAGCAGCCCTTGATCTGTTTCCCGGTAGAGCGTCCCCACCATCCGCGCCCAGTCGGCGTCGGTGAGTATGGGAAAATCCTTGCCGTGAACGCTGCGCTGGGCATTCACCACCTCGGCGAAAGCTCTCGGCTTCGGTGCGCGTTCCAGGTAGGACTGGATGTGGGCTAGGCCGGCCGGCTCGATCACCGGCCCGATATCGTTGAGAACGATTGCTTTCAGCATGGCCGGCCGCAGGGCGCCAAGCACATGGATGATCAGTCCGCCACGCGAGGTGCCGATGAAAGCCGCCTCCTCGATGCCGAGTGCGGCCAGCCCGGCAAGGATGTCGCCGGCCTCGACGCCGACATTATAGTGGCTGACATCGGAATCGTAGGCCGACTGTCCGCGTCCGCGATAGTCGAAGGCAACCACCTTGTGCGGTACCGGGGATCGCGTCGAAAGATAAAGTGCCAGCGCGTGAAAGTCCCGCGCGTTACGGGTCAGACCGGGAAGGCAGACGACCGGCCAGTGTCCGGAATTCGATTCGCCATAGACGCGCGCATGAAGTCTCAGCCCATCCGGCGCGCTGTAGAAGAAGTCGGAAAAGCCTTCGGTGCTCGACATCTGGACACGCCACCTTCTTGCTGCGGGATCGTCTCGGACTGCTACAGGTGAGAGTGGGAGCGGTCAAATAGCAGGGTGACATCGAACTGCCGATCTCACCCTTGTGGAGATCAGCGGCGTTTGTGAAGGTGCCTGTCGAGCCCTCAGCTGCGCCCGTTCACCAGGTCGCCGACGATGTCGTATTTGCCGGAAATACGCATCTTGTAGACCTCGTAATTCTCCATCACGCGCTGCACGTAACTTCTTGTTTCCGTGTAGGGAATCCGCTCGATCCAGTCCACCACCGCATCGATGTCCTTGCCGCGTGGGTCGCCGTATTTCGCCACCCACTGGCTGGCCCGGTTGGGGCCGGCATTGTAACCGGCGAAGGTCAGCACATAGGAGCCGTTGAAGCGGTCGAGCTGTTCGCCGAGGAAGGCTGAACCGAGTGTCGCGTTATAGCCGGCGTCGGTGGTCAGCCGCGCCTGCGAAAACTGCAGCCCGGCCTTCTTCGCCAGTTGCCTGGCGGTTCCCGGCATCAGCTGCAGCAGCCCGCGCGCGCCGGCACTTGATACGGCACCGACGTTGAATTCGCTCTCCTGGCGGGCGATCGCATAGGCCAGTGCCTTGCCCGAGCCGGAAATATTGGCCGAATCAGGGATGACGCCGAGCGGGTGCGAAAGCGCACCGACATCGATGCCGCGTGCCCCGGCGATCTTGCCGACCTTCAGCGCCATGAAATGATTGTCCTGCTTCTCGGCAAGGACAGCGAGCAGCGTCAGTTCGCCTGGGCTGGTCAACTGGCCGGCAAGGTCGCGATAGAGCGTCTCGGCATAACGGTCATAGCCTGCCTCTTGCAACCGCTTGATGGCGCTGACGGCTTCGCGGCCAGCAAAATTCTGCCGGTCGGCGGCACTTGGCGTGGGATAGACGATGTTGAGCGCCTGCCGACCGACGCGTTCGGCGGCAAGCTGGCCGTAAAAGGTCGTGCCGTAGGCGGCGGCGCGCCCAAAATAGTCCTTGGCATTGCCCGGGCCGCCGACTTCCGCCGCGCGGCCGAGCCAGTAATAGGCGCGTGACAGGGTCATAGGCCCTTGGGCAAGGTCGGCAATGCGCGAAAAATGCGTCGCGGCAAGCTTGGGGTCGTTGAGGCCGCGCAGTGCATACCAGCCGGCATGGAATTCGGCCTCGGCCGCATTGGCTGCACTTTCGGCGGCATGCGTGGCGACGATCTTGTACGCCGTCTTCATGTCACCCTGGTCGACCAGTTCGCGTGACAGCACCCGGCGCTCGACCCACCAGGCGTCCGGATCGACCAGAGCCTCGCGGTCGGTCGGCGCCTTCATCACGACGGCCGCGGCACCGGCAAAGTCCTCCTGCTTGCGCAGATATTCCGCCTGCGCGAAGAAGTAGCCGGCCGAACGCTGGGATGCCGGCACTGCCTTCAGCAGTTTCAGCGCATTCTTGTCGCCTCTGTCGGCCGCGGCCCAGGCCTCGGCAAACTGCTGGGCGCCGGCAAGGCCGGCAATGCGCAGCGCGGAATTCACCCTGTCGGCATAGAACATGCGGTCCATGCGAAAACGGTAGTCGGCGGCAGGGATCAGGCTGCCGAATTCCTTGATCAGCGCCGTCTCGTCCTTGGCTTCAAGGATCGTGGTGCGCCAGAACGGCGACAGCACCGAGYGTGCCGCCTTGACGTCGCCCGTCGCCACATAGGCGCGGGCGAGAACCATGACGCCTTCGAATGTCTGCGGCTGGCTGCCATCGAACGCCGCAATGACGATGTCGGCGGCGGGGTTTTCCCTGTAGAGCGCGCGCTCGCTGTTCTTGCGCAGGGCAACCGTGCCCGGCCAGTTGGGCAGCATCTTCGCGGCGGCGGCGATGTCGCCGCTTGGAACCTTGTCGCCGCCATAAAGCGCGATCGCCCAGGCCAGTATGTGCTGGTCGAGCGATTGAGCGGGAAGCGCATCGCGCACGCCACGGGCGCCCGTGATATCGCCGGCCGCCAGAGCGTCCAGCCCGCTCTTCAAAAGCGCGACGCTGGGCGAGGGGGCCTGCTGTGCGCTGTCCTGCGGGCTCGGCATCGGAATTGCCGAGGTGACCCGCGCATCGACGCTGCCGCTGATCGCCACGCCGGGCATCAGCCCGGCAATGGCGCCAAGCAGCGCGAAGAGGTGGGGCCGACGCGTCGGCATGATCTCGTGTCTTTCCCTAATCCAGCATTTTATCAGCAGGCGAAGAAGCCTCGAAGCCTAAACTTAGGTCGTGAAGGGCTCGTAAACAAAGAGTTATCGAGGCCGTTCGAATTGCGTTTGCTGGCACCATGGCAATGCTTGCCGCGCAACCATGTCGAGACTATGGTGCGCCGCTTCGCTTTCGGTTAGAAGGCGCGCACGACAAAAACACCGATGCATGTCGCCCCAAAAGTGGATACCGGTTTTGGGAACAACGACATGCATAAACCAAAGATGCATGTCGCCCAAAAGTGGATACCGGTTTTGGGATAACGACATGCACAAACAAAGAAGTCCCAAGGAGTTGGACGACATGCTGAGAGGCTCGCTTACTGCGCTCGTGACACCGTTCGAAAAGAGCGGGCGTTTCGACGAGAAAGCCTTTCGCGCGTTTGTCGAATGGCAGCTGGGGGAAGGCACGACCGGTCTAGTTCCGGTGGGCACGACCGGCGAGTCGCCGACGCTGTCGCATGATGAGCACCGCCATGTCATCAAGGTCTGCATCGAGGTGGCCAAGGGTCGCGTCCCGGTCGTCGCCGGTGCTGGCTCCAACAATACCGAAGAAGCGGTCGGGCTTGTACAATATGCCGAGAAGGCCGGCGCGGATGCCGCCCTGGTCGTCACACCCTATTACAACAGGCCGACACAGCGCGGCCTCTACGAGCACTTCGCCGCTGTCGCCAGGGCGACCAAGCTGCCGATTATCATCTACAACATCCCGCCGCGCTCGGTCATCGACATGATGCCCGAGACGATGGGCCGGTTGACGCACGACTTCAAGAACATCGTCGGCGTCAAGGATGCCACCGGCAAGGTCGAGCGTGTCTCCGAGCAACGGATGACCTGCGGCAAGGATTTCATCCAGCTTTCAGGCGAGGACGCTTCGGCACTCGGCTTCAACGCGCATGGCGGCGTCGGCGCTATTTCGGTGACTTCGAACGTCGCGCCGCGGCTTTGCGCGGAGTTTCAGGAGGCGACCCTGTCCGGTGACAGCGCCAAGGCGCTGGAATTGCAGGATCGCCTGCTGCCATTGCACAAGGCGATCTTTCTCGAACCCGGCGTTTCCGGTGCAAAGTATGCGCTTTGGAAGCTCGGCAAGATCGAGAACGTGCTTCGGTCGCCTCTTGTCACGGTCGAGGAGTCGACTGCGTTGAAGCTTGACGCGGCATTGAAGCACGCCGGCTTGATTAATTGAGGATGAGGCGCCACCTCTCCACATCATGAATCAAGTCAGAAAAGCCGATCCCAACAACAAGACCGTTGCGGAAAACCGCAAGGCGCGGTTTTCCTATGAGGTGCTCGACACGGTCGAGGCCGGCCTGGTGCTGACCGGCACCGAGGTCAAGTCGCTGCGCCAGGGCCAGGCCAACATCCAGGACAGCTACGCCTCGGTGGAGGGTGGCGAGATCTGGCTGATCAACTCCTATCTGCCGGAATATCTGCAGGCCAACCGCTTCAACCACGAGCCCAGGCGGCGCCGCAAACTCCTGCTCAACAAGCGCGAGATGGCGAAACTGTCGCAAAGCGTCGACCGTGAAGGCATGACGCTGGTGCCGCTAAAAATCTATTTCAACGACCAGGGCCGTGCCAAGCTGCTGCTCGCTGTCGGCCGCGGCAAGAAATTGCACGACAAGCGCGAGACCGAGAAGCAGCGCGACTGGTCGCGCGAGAAGGGCCGGCTGCTCAAGGAGCGTGGGTGACACCAAGTTGCCATTCTTGGCAATGACAGTGCAGCTAGCCGGCTGACTGCATGGGGCTGCTGATTTGAAAAAACGGTTGGTCCTTTGGGGGACAGCGAGTCTGGTTTTCGCAGCGCTGGCCGTGGCTGGTGGCTTTGTTTACTTCCACACCTATTCTCCSGACCGTGGCAGATATCCGGTCAGAGGCATCGACGTCTCCCATCATCAGGGCGAGATCGACTGGCGGCGTGTTGCCGCCGACGATGTCGCCTTCACCATCATCAAGGCGACCGAGGGCGGCGATCATGTCGATCGCGCCTTTGCCAAGAATCTGCGTGAGGCGCGTGCGGCTGGCCTCGCCGTCGGCGCCTATCATTTCTTCACCTTCTGCCGGCCGGGCGCCGACCAGGCGAAGAATTTCATCTCGGTCGTGCCGCACGATCAGCCCTTGCTGCCGCCGGTCGTCGACATCGAGTTCGGCGGCAATTGTCCGCAGCGTCCGTCGCCCGAACAGTTGAATGCCGAACTCCAGGCTTTCCTCGGACCCGTCGAGGCGGCATTCGGCAAGACGGCAATCGTCTATCTGACCGATGAGGCCGAGGCCGCCTATGCCGGCCAGATCGCCACCCGCCCGCTCTGGCTTCGCTCCTTGCTGTTGGAGCCGGATCGCCACGACTGGGTCTATTGGCAGTATCACAACAGGGGGCGCGTCGACGGTATCGCGGGTGATGTCGATCTGAACGTCCTGCAGGGCGGGCAGGACAGATTGGCGTCTCTGCTCGCGCCGGCGAATTGAGGTCTTCAGGCCGATTCGATCGGGGTGAACGTCCGAATCTGTTTCTTCACAAGTCGGGCTATGCCGTTGCAAATATTGACGATCCGGGTTCTGCCGGACACCCTGCTGCCGGTGTCAACCCAGCCAACTCCTGCCGCCGCCGCTTCAAGCCGCTGCCTGCGAAACCTGGGGCGCCAGCGTCACATTCGCATCGCCCCACACCTTCAGGGCGGTGATCACCGGTTCCAGGCTTCTGCCGCGCGGCGTCAGGCTGTATTCCACCTTCGGCGGCACTTCCGGATAGATCTTGCGGGCAATCAGCCCATCGGCTTCCAGTTCTCGCAGCTGGTTGGTCAGCATGCGCTGCGTGCAGTTGGGAATGCGCCGGCGGATCTCGTTGAAGCGCAGCGTGCCCTCGAACAGATGGTAGAGCACGACGCCTTTCCACTTTCCGTCGATATAGCGGAGCGTTCCCTCCACGGTGCAGCCTGGGCTGCAATCGAATCGCTCATGGCGGATGCGCGGCATGACGGTATCCTTTTCGACACTATGTGCTTTATATGTGCATTCTTGCGCTTTACGCACATAATTCGCATCTCTGCCCGACACAACGCTCAACAGCAATCGCGGAGACCAGAATGCGCGCCGTCGGCTATCAAATCCCAGCCCCCATCACCGATGAGGCCTCTCTCGTCGATATCGACCTGCCCAAGCCGGAGCCGAAAGGCCGTCAACTGCTGGTCGAGGTGAAGGCRATTTCGGTCAATCCGGTCGACACCAAGATMCGGCGAARYGCCARACCCGAAGCCGGRAGCTGGCGSGTGCTYGGTTGGGACGCYGCCGGYCRGGTCGCGGCGACCGGTCCGGAYGCCAGCCTGTTCAAGCSYGGCGACGAYGTCTTCTATTCCKGTGCGCTCRCGCCGCAAGGCACCAATGCCGARTTCCACCTTGTCGACGAGCGCCTYGTCGGCCGCAAGCCCGGCTCGCTCGACTATGCGCAGGCGGCGGCGCTGCCACTGACGGCGATCACCGCCTTTGAGGCGCTGTTCGATCGCCTTGACGTGAAGAAGCATGTCGTGGGCGCTGCGAATGCCATCGTGATCATCGGCGGCGCCGGTGGCGTCGGCTCGATTGCGGTCCAGCTTGCGCGCCAACTGACCGATCTGACGGTGATCGCCACTGCATCGAGGCCAGAGACACGCGACTGGGTGCTTGATCTTGGCGCCCATCACGTCATCGATCATTCCAAGCCGTTGGCTGCAGAAGTCGCAGCCCTCGGCATCGGCGCGCCAGCCTTCGTGTTCTCGACAACCAACACCGACCGGCACCTCGCCGAGATCGCAGAATTGATCGCACCGCAGGGCCGGTTCGGTTTGATCGACGACCCCCAGACGCTCGATATCAATCCGTTCAAGCGCAAGAGCGTTTCTGTGCATTGGGAACTGATGTTCACCCGCTCGCTGTTCGAGACGCAGGACATGGCAGCCCAGGGTGAGCATCTGAACGAGCTGTCACGCCTTGTCGATCAAGGCACCCTCCGCACCACGTTGGGTGAAACCTTCGGTCCTATCAATGCCGCTAATCTGAAGCGCGCCCATGCGCTGATCGAGACCGGCAAGACCAAGGGCAAGATCGTGCTGGAGGGGTTCTGAAGAATGGCTACTTCCGCAGGAACGTCGCGATCTCGCTGAACACTTTGACGAACATGGCTTCCGTCAAGACGCCAGTGTTGGTGTTGTAGCGCGAGCAGTGGTAGCTCGAAAACAGCGTGATGCCGCCGGCCGGCAATTGCCCGCCATGCTTGAACGGGTAGGCGGCGACACGCCCGCCCAGTGCCCGCACCGTCGACTGGTGCGCTATCGACCCCAGCGCCAGCACAGCGCGCAGGTTTGGGAACCGGGCGATCGTCGGCACAAGGAATGTGCGGCAGGTGGAGATTTCGGCGCCGACCGGCTTGTTTTCCGGCGGTACGCAGCGGACAGCATTGGTGATCGCCGTACCGACAAGCTCCAGCCCGTCATCGGGCCGCGCCTTGAACTCCCCGCGCGCGAACCCGTGCGAAATCATCGTGGAMTAGAGCAGATCGCCGGCATAGTCGCCGGTGAAGGGACGCCCGGTGCGGTTGGCACCACGCAGGCCGGGCGCCAGTCCGACGATCAGAAGCTCAACGGCTTCATCGCCCTCGAGTGGCAAAAAAGTCGGCACCGGCGCATTGAACCAGGACGGCTCGCGCTGCCGCCACTCGGCAATGAAATCATGCAGCCGCGGGCAGAGCGGGCAGTCGCGGTTCGGTTCGGAAGCGGAAAGGGTGGTCAAGGCGACCGGCCTCAGTAGTCGTCCTCGTCGACTTCAGCCGGTTCGGGCCGCCGAACGGGCCGTTCGGAGGGATCGCGGCCGACTTCGCTCTTCAGCGTCGTCAGGTCGATGAAATGGTCGGCCTGGCGGCGCAGATCGTCCGAGATCATCGGCGGCTGCGAGGCCATGGTCGAGACGATCGACACCTTGCGGCCACGCCGCTGCAGCGCCTCGACCAGCGTGCGGAAGTCGCCATCGCCGGAGAAGATGACATAGTGGTCGACGACATCGGCGAGTTCCAGCGCATCGACGGTGAGTTCGATGTCCATATTGCCCTTGATCTTGCGGCGGCCGGTCGAGTCGGTGAATTCCTTGGCCGGCTTGGTCACCACCTTGAAGCCGTTATAGTCGAGCCAGTCGATCAGGGGGCGGATCGAGGAGTATTCCTGATCCTCGACCAGCGCCGTGTAATAATAGGCGCGCAAGAGATAGCCGCGCTTCTGGAAACTCGACAGCAGCTTGCGATAGTCGATGTCGAAGCCGAGCGCCCGCGACGTGGCGTARAGATTGGCGCCGTCGATGAAMAGMGCGATTTTTTCACGRGGGTCGAACATGGAAAATATTCCTTTTCGAAAAATGCGGCCGTCTAAACGAAATGCGGTAGCGACTATCGGTCTGGCTCATAATAAACCGGCTGACCTTGTCCATCCGAGATAACGCCAGTTTGGCGGCAATCCAAGGCGTGATGGGGCAATGCAAGCAATTGTGATCGCGGCGTCGAACGCCATGGACACAACGGCGTTCTGCTTCAATCGGGTGTTTGACCACGCGATTGAGTGTCCTGCAGCGCCGACTTTGGCATGATGCTTGTATTTTGGCGGCGTTCGGGTTATGGACCGCGCCTGTTTTCCATCAAATCCAGGCATGAAAGGGGCAGTCCATGGCCCGCGTAACCGTTGAAGATTGCATCGACAAGGTCGACAACCGCTTCGAGCTGGTGCTTTTGGCTGGCCACCGTGCTCGCCAGATCAGCCAGGGCGCGCAGATCACCGTTCCTCGCGACAACGACAAGAACCCGGTCATCGCCTTGCGCGAGATCGCAGACGAGACATTGTCGCCCGACGATCTCAAGGAAGATCTGATCCATTCGCTGCAGAAGCATGTCGAGGTCGACGAGCCCGAAGCCGATGGCGAGGTGATCGCCGATCAGACCGGCGGCGCCGTTGCTGCCGCCGACACCGATGACGCCGAGGAGAATGTCACGTTCGATCGGATGACCGAGGAAGACCTGCTCGCCGGCATCGAGGGTCTGGTGCCGCCGGAAAAGAGCGACGACTACTAAGACAACGCTCCGGAAGCGCCTGGAACAATCCAGCGGCACTTCCGTCTCGGCAGTTTCGTGGCTATCTATGACATGCGCCGTACAGCAGTGCGGCGCATGATTCATTTCATCGCTGAGAGATTCCGCCCATGATGCGTCAGTATGAGCTTGTCGAGCGCGTCCAGCGCTACAAGCCTGACGTCAACGAGGCGTTGCTCAACAAGGCCTATGTCTATGCCATGCAGAAGCATGGCCACCAGAAGCGCGCTTCCGGCGACCCGTATTTCTCGCATCCGCTCGAAGTCGCCGCCATCCTCACCGAAATGCACATGGACGAGGCGACGATCGCCGTCGCTTTGCTGCACGACACCATCGAGGACACCACGGCGACRCGRGCCGAGATCGACGATCTGTTCGGCCCSGAAATGGGCAAGCTGGTCGAGGGCCTGACCAAGCTGAAGAAGCTCGACCTTGTCTCCAAGAAGGCCGAGCAGGCGGAAAACCTGCGCAAGCTGCTGCTGGCGATCTCGGAAGATGTCCGCGTGCTGCTGGTCAAGCTCGCCGACCGTTTGCACAATATGCGCACCCTCGACCACATGCCCGAGGCCAAACGCCTGCGCATTGCCGAGGAGACGATGGACATCTATGCGCCGC
The DNA here is from genome assembly GCF_056402975.1 of Mesorhizobium sp. P3_A9. NCBI lineage: Bacteria > Pseudomonadati > Pseudomonadota > Alphaproteobacteria > Hyphomicrobiales > Phyllobacteriaceae > Mesorhizobium > Mesorhizobium sp. P3_A9. The sequence goes on from NZ_JBFUGJ010000159.1 coordinate 12,160, forward strand.
TGGCCGGGCGCATGGGCATGCAAGGCATGCGCGAGGAGCTGGAAGAGATCGCCTTCCGGTTCATCAATCCGGAAGCCTATCGTGCCGTCACCGCGCGGCTTGCCGAGATATTCGAGCGCAACAAGGACGTGCTGACCGACATTGAAAAGGCGCTGTCGGCGCTGTTTGAAAAGCATGCCATCAACGCCGGCGTGAAGAGCCGGCAGAAGAAGCCCTGGTCGGTGTTCCGCAAGATGGAGGCCAAGGCGCTTTCCTTCGAGCAGCTGTCCGACATCTTCGGCTTCCGCGTCGTCGTCGACAGCGTCGAAGACTGTTATCGCGCGCTCGGCGCCATCCACACGGCGTGGTCGATGGTGCCMGGCCGCTTCAAGGATTATATCTCGACGCCGAAGCAGAACGACTACCGTTCGATCCACACCACCATCGTCGGGCCGTCGCGCCAGCGCGTAGAGTTGCAGATACGCACCCGCGAGATGAACAAGATCGCCGAATACGGCGTCGCGGCGCACTCGATCTACAAGGACACCGGCGGCAAGACGAACGGCGCCGGCCATGCGATCTCGAAGGAGACCAACGCCTATGCCTGGCTGCGGCGCACCATCGAGCAGCTCGCCGAAGGCGACAATCCCGAGGATTTCCTCGAAAACACCAAGCTGGAACTGTTCCAGGACCAGGTGTTCTGCTTCACGCCGAAGGGTCTGCTGATCGCGCTGCCGCGCGGCGCGACGCCCATCGACTTCGCCTACGCCGTACACACCGATGTCGGCGACACCTGCGTCGGCGCCAAGGTCAATGGCCGCATCATGCCGCTGATGACSGAACTGAAGAATGGCGACGAGGTCGAGATCATCCGCTCCAAGGCGCAAGTGCCCCCGGCCGCCTGGGAATCGGTCGTCGTCACCGGCAAGGCGCGCGCCGCCATCCGCCGCGCCACCAAGAATGCCATCCGCAAGCAATATTCCGGCCTCGGCGCCCGCATTCTGGAGCGCGCCTTTGAGCGGGCCGGCAAGACCTTCACCAAGGAAAACCTGAAGCCGGTGCTGCACCGGCTGGCGCGCAAGGACATCGAGGATGTGCTGGCGTCCGTCGGCCGTGGCGAACTTGCTTCCACAGACGTCATGAAGGCGGTCTTCCCMGACTACAAAGACGAGCGCGTSACGCAGGCCGCRCCCAAGCAGCGCGAGGAGGGCTGGTCGAAGATCCGCAACGCCGC
>NZ_JBFUGJ010000160.1:0-13366 GCF_056402975.1 Mesorhizobium sp. P3_A9
GACTCGAACAGGAACACGCCACGGCGTGAATCGGCGACCTGCTCGCCGTCGAGGATGACCTGGACGCGCCGCAACGACGGCAGGCAGTCGACCCGGCGGAACGGATCGCGGGCGTGGACGAAGATCTCTTCGTCTTCCTCATACCAGTGCGTCATCTTGGGCCAATAGAAGGACATGTAGTCCGACAGGTCAGGCGATCCCTTGACCGGATCGACATAGCGCCAGGCCGCGTCCTCGACCAGCGTGATGCCTGTGTTCAGCGAATAATGGGTGGCGACGCCCTTGAACGGGCTCTCGGTCGTCGTCGTAGAGGGCAGCAGGAATTCCTCGCGCACGTCGCTGATCGGGAAGTAGTAGACCGGCAGATGGTCGCTCTCGTAGAGCACCAGCGCCTTTGTCGTGTCGGCGACGATCATCGATCCCACCTGCACGCGCAGCCGCTTCTGCATTGGCATGGTGAAGGCGACATAGCCGGGCTCGAACTCGTACTGCACGATATTGTCGAGCAAGGGGAAATGCGGCCCGCGGCCGCGCAAATGAGGCTTGCGAATGGTAGTCTCCCGTTTCCTGTCTTTTGTCATCGAGCGTTGGCGCACAGCGAGATGAACCTGGATTGAATTGTGGTGCCGGAGAGGGTTTCCGGGCGGCGGGTTTCCCTTGCGTCGAGCAGCTCGAGTGATGGCCCCCCATCGCTCTTCACAGCCCTGCTAGCGAATAGCCTCACCGCCCGAAAAGCGGAATTGTCCAATCCAGCCTCTATCCCAGCGACACACGATCGAGCAGCAGACCGGCGGCGATCGGCGGCAGGCCGCTGACATTCTTGCGCACCGGCACCAGCAGGTCCGGGAAATAGCTGAAAATGACAGGCGTCTCGTCGAGCAGCAGCTTCTGGATGTCGGAAGCGGCCGCGCGCTGCGCACCGATGTCGAGTGCCTTGAGGTAGGAGGTGACCATGCCGTCATAGGCAGGGCTTTTGAAATGCGCCGCGTTCCACGGGCCATCGCTGACCAGCGGGCTTTTCAGGAAGACATTGGGCACGCTGCGATGCGCGTAGTCGGTGATCCCCAGCGGGCTGTCCAGCCAGTCCGACTGGCCGAACACCGCCTTGCCGTAATATTTGTCCTGGTCCTCGATGTTGAGCGAGATGCGGGCACCGATCTCCTTGGCGAAATTCTGGAACAGCTGCGCGTAACCCGGAATGTCGGAATAGCGCAGCGTCGTCAGCGTGATGTCGAAGCCGTTGGCGAGGCCGGCCGCCTCGAGAAGCTGCTTGGCCTTGGCGATATCCTGGACACGCTGCGGCACCGACGTGTCGGTGGCGGGGAAGGCCGGCGCGAACGGGCTGTCATTGCCGGTCGCCGCCATGCCGCGGCACAGGCCGTCGACCAGCTTGGAACGGTCGATGCTGAGCGCCAGTGCCTGGCGCACGCGCTTGTCGGTGAACGGGCCGGTGTCGCAACGCATGTGGAGCTGGCGGTGCGCGGTCGAGGCGACACGCAGCACTGTGATGTCGGGGCTGTTGAGCACCACCTGGCTGACATCGAGCGGCACGGCGTCGAGGATGTCGACCTCACCCGCCTGCAGCGCCAGGATGCGTGGCTGCACGTCGCCGTAGAATTTGAATTCGAGCCGGTCGGGCAGCGCCTTCTCGCCCCAATAATCGGGGTTGCGTACGAAGGTCGCGCCGACCTTCGGCGTGTAGCTCTCCAGCCGGAACGGGCCGGTGCCTTCAAAGGTCTTTTCGTAGTCGCCCTTGTAGGTCGCTGGCAGGATGACGGCGTTGTAATTGTCGATCGACACCGAATAGGGAAAGCTGCCGTTCGGCGCATCGAGATGGAAGGCGACGGTGTGGTCGTCGACCTTCTGCGTGCCGCCCTTCGACAGCAGGCCCTTGAACACCGAAAGCGCGTTCGAGGCGCCGTTCGGGTCGGCGAGGCGATCGAAGGTCGCGACGACGTCGTCAGCCTTGAAGTCCTCGCCATTGTGGAATTTCACGCCCTTGCGCAGCTTGAAGGTCCACACGCTGCCATCCGCGTTCGGCGCCCAGCTTTCCGCCAGTACCGGCTTCAGAGTGAGGTCCGGCTGGGTGATGCAGAGAAATTCGGCGGTCTGGAAAACCAGCTGGTAGCTGCCGCTGTCGTAGTAGGTGACGGGATCGATGGCGCCGCCGGGCGTGGCGACGCCGGCGCGCACCGTGCCACCCGGCTTGCCTTCGGCGCGGGCCTTCTGCGTGCCGAGGCCGGCAGCCGTTACAAGGCTGCCCAGGAACGCCAGGGAAAGGCCGAGAACGCTGCCATGGCGCAGGAAATCGCGGCGGTGGAGCCGGCCGGCCAGCAAGTCGTCGACAGCGGAATTTTCGATTGCCGTCAGTTTTTTGCGAGCGGCATCGATCGTCATGAAATGCTTTGGCATTGGCTGCATTCCTCGCTTGCCCCTGGGGGATCGGCCATTTAGGTCATTGTTGACCGCGACCGGAAAGCGATATTTTTTGATAGGGGTCATCGAAATTTTCGATGCAAGGTGTGAGCATGGATACCGAAAACCTGCGCAGTTTCCTGGAGGTTGCCGAACATGGCAGCTTCACCGTCGCGGCCAGCCGGCTCAATCTCGCCCAATCCACCGTCAGTGCGCGGATCAGGGGGCTGGAGGAGCAATTGGGGCGCCGGCTTTTCGTACGCGACCGCGACGGTGTCACGCTGACGCCAGCTGGCCGGCAGTTCCTGCCGCACGCCTCTTCCATCACCCGCACCTGGGAGCAATCGCGGCAGGATATTGCCGTTCCCGATGGCTATGAAACACTGCTGCGGCTGACCGCTCCAGCCTATCTCTGGGACCTGATCACCTCGCCATGGGTCGAGTGGATGCGCGCAAAACGGCCAAATGTGGCGCTAAGGCTCGAAGGCAGTTTCCCGGATCTGGCGATCGACCAGCTCGCCGAAGGCCTGCTCGATATCTGCATTCTCTATCTGCCACGCCCGCATCCCGGCATCGTCTATGAGACGCTGGCCGTCGATCAGGTCGTGCTGGTCCAGCATGCGGCGCAGACGAAGCCGTGGACTGAAAACTACATTCTGATGGACTGGGGGCTCGAATTCCGCATCGAGCATGACCGCGCCTTTGCCGGCATGGTCAAGCCGGCGATTTCCGCAGGGCTGGTCTTCATCGGCCTGCAACATGTGCTGTCGCAGCAGGCGGCGGCCTATCTGCCGCTCAGCGCCGTCAGCGGCCATATCGAGCGAGGTGAGATGCGGCGCATCGACAATGCGCCAATGTTCCAGCGGCCGATCTATCTCGCCTATCCCTCCAACCCCGTCTCATCGGATGTGCTCGACGTCGCGCTGACCGGCTTGCGCTCGCTGGCCAAGGGCTGGACAAGCGATCAGGGTTTTTCGGAAGGCGACCGTTCCCTGGGGATGGCCGGCCTGAAGTGAACCGGCCAGCGATGCCTTGCTATGCCGCCTCGATCACGACCGGTTTCTGCAGCCTCGCCAACTCAGCATAGGGAATATGGCATCGGATGGAATGTCCGGGCTGCGCCTCGGCCAGCGGCGGCTCCTGCTGTTCGCAGATCGGGCCGATCTTGCGCGGGCAGCGTGTGTGGAAGACGCAGCCTGATGGCGGGTTGGTGGCGCTGGGGATCTCGCCGTCGAGGCGAATGCGCGCCGTCTCGGTCTGGTCGAGCTTTGGCACGGCCGACAGCAGCGCTTCGGTATAGGGATGATGCGGCCCGGAGAAGACWTCCTCSGATGGSCCGATYTCCATGATGCGGCCGAGATAGAGCACGGCGATCTKGTCGGAGAGGTAACGCACCACKSCAAGRTCRTGCGAGATGAAGATGTAGCTGACRTCYTCCTTSGACTGCAGGTCGGCGAGCAGGTTGAGGATCGCCGCCTGCACTGAGACGTCGAGCGCCGAGGTCGGCTCGTCGCAGACGACGATGCGCGGATCGCCGGCGAAGGCACGCGCAATGGCGACGCGCTGCTTCAGCCCGCCTGACAACTGGCGCGGCTTGACGGCCAGATGCCGGTCGGTGAGGCGCACCGAGCGGACGAGGTCGTCGAGGCGCGCCTCCTGCGCCTTGCCGGAGAGGCCGGCCAGCCGCTTCAAGGCGCGGCCGAGGATGTGGCGGATCGAATGCGAGCGGTTGAGCGCGGAGTCCGGGTTCTGGAAGACGATCTGCAGCGCCTTGACCTGATCGTCGCCACGGTTCTCCAGCCTCGGCGCCAGGGCCTTGCCCTCGAGCTCGATGGTGCCGCCGTCATCGGGCGGCACAAGGCCGAGCAGCAGCCGGGCGAAGGTGGTCTTGCCGCTGCCGGATTCGCCGACCAGTCCCAGAGTCTCGCCGGGCCTGAGATCAAGCGAGACATCCTTGACGGCGCGCAAGGGCTGGCCATGGCTGGCATAGGTCTTGTTCAACCCGGCGACACGCAGCACCGGTGCCGCTTCCGGCTTTGGTGCCGGCGCCACATCGCTGGGTGTGGCGCGCGGCAGGGCCTGCGCCTTGTCGTGATGGAAGCAGCGCGACAGGCGTTTTCCGCGCTCGTCGCTCAGATCATAGAGCGGCGGCAATTCGGTGCGGCAGCGATCGTCTGCCAAGGCACAGCGGTCGGCGAAGGCGCAGCCCTTGATGTCAGCGCCGATGCCCGGCAGGAAGCCCGGAATGGTGTCGAGCCGGCCCTGGTCCTTGCGCTGGCCGCCGCGTGGCAGGCAGCGCAGCAAGGCAACGGTGTAGGGATGGCGCGGATCGTTGAAGACGACGTCGGTCGGTCCTTCCTCCACCAGCATGCCGGCATAGAGCACGCCGACCCGGTCGCACATGTTGGAGACGACGGCGAGGTTGTGGCTGATGAACAGGATCGAGGCCGAGAGTTCTTGCCGCAGCTGCGCGATGAGGTCGAGCACCTCGGCTTCGACCGTTGCATCGAGCCCGGTGGTCGGCTCATCGAGGATCAGCATCGACGGGTCATTGGCCAGCGCCATGGCGATCGCCACGCGCTGCTGCATGCCGCCCGAGAGCTGGTGCGGGTAGCGCTGCATGACGCTTGGCGGGTCGGAGATGCGCACGCGGTTGAGCATGGCGATGGCGCGATCCTCAGCCGCCTTGCCCGTGACGCCGGCAAGCTCGAAGATCTCGGTCAGCTGGCGGCCGATGCGGATCGACGGGTTCAGCGCCTTGCCGGGATCCTGATAGACCATCGAGACGCTTTCGGCGCGGGCGCGCCGCAAGGCCTCGGCATCGAGCTTCATCACATCCTGGCCGTCAAGCGAGATGGCGCCCCCGGATATCGAGCCGTTCCTCGGCAGATAGCGCACGACGGTGAGCGCTACGGTGGATTTGCCGCAACCGGATTCGCCGACCAGCCCGTAGGCCTCGCCTTGCCGGATGTTGAGGCTGAGATTGCGCAGCACGGCGCGGTTGCGGCCGGCGACGCGATAGGCAACCGACAAATCGTGCAGTTCGAGGGCGTTCTCGGCCTTTGCCGGCTTAGTCGGGGCGGAGTTAGTCATTGAGCGCTCCATGGACGCCATCGGCCGCCAGGTTGACGCCGATCACCAGCGAGGCGATGGCGAGTGCGTCGAACAGCACCGTCCACCAGAAGCCGCCGCCGATCATGCCGTAATTGCTGGAGATCGACAGCCCCCAGTCGGGTGACGGCGGCTGGATGCCAAAACCCATGAAGGACAGCGTGGCGACCGCGAAGATGGCGTAGCCCAGCCGCACGGTGGTCTCGACCAGGATCGGCGGAATGACGTTGGGCAGGATCTCGACGAACATCGTATGCAGCGCACTCTCGTGCCGCAACTGGGCTGCCGCGACATAGTCGAGTTCGCGCTCGGCCAGCACCGCCGAGCGCACGGTGCGGGCAATGATCGGCGCAAAGCTCAGCCCAATGACGACGATGACGGTGGTCTTGGAGGTGCCGAGCGCGACGATGGCGAGCAACGCGACGATGACCACGGGAATGGCCATGAAGGCTTCAAGGATGCGGCTGACGACATCGTCGACGATGCCGCGGAAATAGCCGGTGAGCAGGCCAAGCGCCGTGCCGGCCACCGTCGCCAGCAGCGTTGCCAGCGGGGCGACGGTCAGGATRTCGCGCGAGCCGACGATGACRCGCGAGAASACGTCGCGGCCGATCTGGTCGGTGCCGAACCAGTGYTCGSSCGARGGYGGYGCCAGYGCGTTGATGATGTCGTCGGCSAGCGGGTCGTARGGCGCRAAATGTTCGCCGAACAGCGCGCAGGCGACCCAGAACAGCACGATGAAGAGGCCGACGAGGAAGGTTCGCGAGCGCAGCAGCGAGAAAAAGACTTCCGCCATGGGACTGCGCCGGCGCGTGTCGTCTTGTGGCGGAGAGGTGGTCTGGACGGCGCTCATTGGTCTGACCCCAGCCTGATGCGTGGATTGAGCACGGAATAGAGGAAATCGGCGATCAGTGTCGCCACCGCATAGACGATGCCGATGGTGAGAATGCCCGATTCCAGCATCGGAAAGTCCTTGCCGCGTGCGGCGGTGAAGATCAGCGAGCCGATGCCCTGGTAGCGAAACAGCGTCTCGATCACCACCAGGCCGCCGATGAGATAGCCGGTTTGGGTGGCAATGACGGTGATGGTCGGCAGCAGCGCATTGCGCAGCACATGGCGCCAGATCACGGTGCGCCAGGGCAGGCCCTTGAGCACGGCGGTTCGCGTATAGTCGGAATCGAGCGCTTCGATCATGCCGGAGCGCGCCATGCGCGCGATATAGCCGAACAGCACCAGGAACAGCGGCAGCGACGGCAGGATCAGATAGTAGAGCTGGGTGAAGAAGCCGGCGTCCCTGGGCCATGCCGCCGAGATCGGCAGCCAGCGCAGCCACACGCCGAAGATCAGGATCAGGATGATGCCGGTGACGAACTCCGGCAGCACCGTCACCGACAGGCCGCCAAGGCTGATGATGCGGTCGAGCGGGCGGTTGAGGTTCAGCGCGGCAATGACGCCGCCGAGGATGCCGATCGGCACCACCAGCACGAAGGCGACGGCAGCCAGCTTCATCGAATTGCCCAAGGCGTCGATGACAAACGGCGCCACCGGCGAGCGGAAGATATAGGACGTGCCCATGTCGCCGCGGACAAAATTCCAGATCCAAGTCGCATATTGGGTCAGCAGCGGGCGATCGACGCCGAGCGTATGATTGAGCGCGTCGACCGCGCGCTGGTCGGCGAACGGCCCCAGGATCGCACGCCCGACATTGCCGGGCAGCACCTGGCCGCCCAGAAACACCATGATGCTGAGCAGGAACAGCGTCACGAGCGACAGCGAAATACGCCGTGCAAAGAAGGAGAGAATGGCTAAGACTCCTTGTGGAGCCAGCCCCCATGCGGGAGCTGGCCGTTACAGGATTGGCTTTCCCTTTTCGCTCTAGGCCTTCGATGCCTTTTCGAGGAACAGCTGCGACATGGCGGTCGGCTGCACACCGGCCACGCCCTTCGCCGTCGCCGTCAGGTAGTCGTAGAAATAGCCGAAGATAACCGGCGTTTCCTCGAGCAGCAGCTTCTGGATCTTGCCGGCGTCAGCCTTCTGCGCCTCGAGATCGAGCGCGCCGATATAGCTGTTTGCCAGCGTGTCGTAGTCCTTGTTCTTGAAGTGCGCGGCGTTCCAGGTGCCGTCGCTCTTCAGGGGTGCTGCAAGGAACACGTTCGGCACGCCGCGGTGACCATAGTCGGTGATGCCCATCACCGAATCCAGCCAGTTCGATTTGCCGAACACCGCGTCTCCGTAATAGGCGCCCTGGTCGAGGATGTTGAGCTCGAGCTCGATGCCGATTTCCTTGACCCAGTTCTGGATAAGCTGGGCGTATTCGGGAATTTCCAGATAGCGCTCGGTGGTCAGCGTCACCTTGAAACCCTTGCCGGCGCCGGCCGCTTCCATCAACTGCTTGGCCTGCGCGATATCCTGCTTGCGCTGCGGCACGCTCGTATCGGTCGACGGATAGGCAGGCGCGAACGGGCTGTCGTTGCCAGGCGAAGCGCGGCCCTTCATCAGGCCGGCGACCAGCTTGTCGCGATCGAGGCTGAGGGCGATGGCGCGGCGCACGCGCGGGTCCTTGAACGGATCGGAATCGCAGCGCAGATGCAGTTGCTGGTGCGCGACCGACTTCAGGCTGATGATGTCGACGCCCGGATCACTGAGCAGGGCGACGCCCGCGAGCACCGGCATCTGGTTGATGATGTCGACCTGTCCGCCCTGCAGCGCCAGGATCATCGGCTGCATGTCGGCGAAGAAGGTGAACTCGGTGCGATCCGGCAGCGCCTTCTCGCCCCAATAGTTGTCGTTGCGCACGAAGGAGGCGCCGACCTTGGCCGTGTATTTTTCGATCTTGAACGGGCCGGTGCCGTCGAAGCTGTTCTCGTAGTCGCCCTTGTAGCTCGACGGGATGATGACGGCGTTGTAGTTGTCCGACGACACCATGTAGGGGAAGTTGCCGTTCGGCGCGTCGAGATGGAATTCCACCGTATAGTCGTCGACCTTCTTGGTGGCGCCCTTCTGCAGGATGCCGGTGAACACCGACAGCGCGTTGGACGAGTTTGCCGGGTCGGCAAGGCGGTCGATGCTGGCCACGACATCGTCGGCCTTCATTTCGCCGCCCGAGTGGAATTTCACGCCCTTGCGCAGCTTGAAGGTCCACACCGTGCCTTTATCGTTCGGCTTCCAGCTTTCGGCCAGAGCCGGCTTCAGCACGAGATCTGGGCCGTCGACGCAGAGGAATTCGGCAACCTGCTGCAGCACGACGAGGCCGCCGGCGTCCGCAATGGTGACCGGGTCGATCGCCGCTGCCGGCACGCTGCTGGCGACGCGGATGGTGGCGCCGGCGGCGCCCGCGGCGCGGGCGAGCGACGGCATGCCACCGAAGCCGGCAGCCGTGGTGATGCCGCCCAGAAGCGGCAGCGACAGGCCAAGCATGCTGCCGTGGCGAATGAAGTCGCGGCGGCTGACGCGGCCGTCGACGAGACCGTCGATCAGGTGATTTTCGAGTGGCGAGCGGCTGCGCCGGATCAGGTCGAGAATGCGATAGTTCTTGCTCATGGGTTTAACCCTTTCCCCTATTTCTTATGGTTGAAGATGCACTTCCGGTTGACGAAATTCCGTGGAGTTCTCCTTGTCCCCGGCCATCAACGACGTGAGTTCGACCGGGACTGTAGCATGCGGTTTTGTCTGGTCCATCCGATCCTTGCGGCGCAGGGGTCAGATTTTCTTGAGGCAATGCTTCCACCCGTCAGGTCCTGTCGTCACGATCCGATCGCGGCGCGGACTTCTTGTTGTTGAATAAGTCTCCTTTCCCTTCTCTGTCTCCTAATTCAGCGGCAAACGGCGATAGGTCCCGGGCTTCGCCGGGTCGTGATATTTGTTGCACGGGCCGTTCTCGACGAAATCGCGATGGCAGGCCGCGAGGTTTTTCCGCGACAGGGTGATGCCGAGACCGGGGCCTTCCGGGACACGCACGACATTGTTCGTAGGCGAAAACGGCCCTTCCTCGGTGATGTCCATAGGCTGCATGCGAAACAGCGACTGGTTCGGCTCCCGGATCCAGCCGAGCGCGGCGCACAGATGCAGATAGGCCGCGCTGCCGATGCCGCTGTCGCCGCTATAGCACCAGAAATCGACGCCGGCGTGCTCGCAGGCGCCAACGAAGCGCAGCATGCGGCCGATGCCGCCATGCGCCGTCGGATTGCCGACGAAGGCGTCCGGAACCTTAAGGTCCATCGCGCGCGCAATGTCGATATTGTGGGTCGAGAACGGGATCGAGCAATGCTGCCGCAACTGGCGCATCTCCTCGATGGTCGCCACCGGATCCTCCCAGTTGCGCACGCCGAGCTCTTCAAGCGGCCGCGCCAGCCGCCGCGCGGTGCTGAGCGAATAGGCCTGGTTGGAATCGATACGGATCATCGCCTCGTCGCCGAGCTTTTCGCGGATCAGCTCGACCATTCTCAGCGAGATTTTCGGATCTTCGGTCGAGAATTTGCCTTCGAAGAAGGTCGTGCCATGCGTCTCGTGCAGTTCGACGCAATAGTCGGCGACTTCTTCCGGCGTCGTCTCGCCCTTCACCTTGGGTCCGTCGCCGCGCAGCGAGAAATARTCGGTGAACGGGATGTCCTTGCGCACSGCGCCGCCRAGCAGCTGGTAGAGCGGCTGSTTCCAYGCCTTGCCGCGYAGRTCCCAMAGCGCCATCTCGAYGGCGCCGAAGGCCATGATGCGAGTGCGRTCGTTGATCGAYTGCACACCGGTCCAGTAGGGCAGGCAGACATGTTCGGCGCCGGCGATGTCGAAGGCGTCGCGGCCGACCAGGCGCTCAGCCAGAACATCATTGATGATCGCGGCCGCCGCCGGCGTCGGCGCCTCGCCGAGGCCGATCAGCCCATCCTCGGTCTCGACCTCGACAATGGTCTGCGAAAATCCGTCGAGCTCGCCGAAGACCCAGCCATAGGGCGCTTCGAGGCGAAGATTGATCGGCGTGGCCTTGATGCTTCGGATTTTCATGTCAGCCGCCAATCTCGAAGAACGGTGTGCCGAGCAGGTCGGGAACGACGTCGATGCCGAGGCCCGGCCCGTCCGGAATGCCCATGCGGCTGCCGGTGACCGGCGGCTTGTTCGAGGCAGTGCGCACCGTCACCCATTCATGGAAGGCAATCGCATGCAGCCGGCGCTCCTCCGGCGTCGACAGCGACAGATGCGCCATCGCTGCCGTGTCGATCTCGGCGCCGCCAGTGTCCTCGACCGTGATCATGAACCCGAGATCGACGGCGACGTCGCGGATCAGACGGGTCTTGGTGATCCCGCCCAGCCGCGAAATCTTCAGCGTCAACCCGTCGGCCGCACCCAGGCGATGGATTTCCAGCATTGCCTCGAGCGAGGTAACGGATTCGTCGAGCACCATCGGCTTGTCGAGCATCCGGCGCACCGACATGTTTTCGTCGATCGTCGTGCAGGGCTGCTCGAACGTGTAGTCGATGGCGCGCGTGGCGTCGGCAAACTGGCGCGCCTGATAGGGCGTCCAGCCGGCATTGGCGTCGCAGAATATCACGGTGCCTTTCGGCACTGAAGCGGCGACCGCGGTGACGCGCTCGATGTCGTCATGGACATTGCCGCCGACCTTGACCTGCAGCCGGTGRAAGCCSTSSKYGACGATGCGCTTGGCSAGYGCSGCCATGGCRTCGACGCTGCCATGGGTGACGACCTTGTAGAGCTCSGCCGTSTCGCTCTCSYKKCCGCCKAGCAGCGTCACCAGCGGCACRTCGGCKGCGCGCGCSGCSAGATCCCAGCAGGCCATGTCGAGCGCCGACTTGATGTAGGGGTGGCCCTTGAACACCGTGTCCATCAGCCGGCCGATGCTGGCCAGGCCACGCGGATCTTGGCCGATCAGGTGCGGCGCGATTTCCGGCACGCCGGCGCGGGTGCCGGCCGGGAAGGCGGGCGAGTAGAAATTGCCGAGCGGCGCCATTTCGCCCCAGCCGGTGAGGCCGCCGTCGGCGGTGATGGCGACGATCACCGCATCGAAGGCGTCGGCTTCGCGTCCCTTGGACATGCGGTAGGGCCCGTCCACGAAGGGCTGCACGACATGGTAGGCTTTGATGGTTTCGATCCGCACGTGTCTGTCCGTTGGCTGCAATGTCTGGGGAATTGATCAGGCGCCCCTTGATGGGCGTAGTTCGAGGCCGCGTGCGTAGGAAAGCAGTTGTTCGAAATCGAGGTGGATATGCTCGCGGGCATGGCGCTGGGCAGCGCGCATGTCGGTGCCCTTCATCAGCTGGACGTAAGTCTCATGGACGTCTTCGGCCGGCACCGGCTCGTTGCGCGCATGCTGGTGCAGCGCGAAATACATCTGGAGCCGGCTGGTCAGCCGCTGCCAGGTTTCCAGCAGCACCGAGTTATCGGCCCATTCGTAAATCAGGCCGTGCAGTTGCAGCGCCGTTTCGATCTGCCTTGTGGTGTCGAGGTTGCGGGTCGCCTGCTTCACCGCTTCATGGCGCCGGTCGAGCTCATCGATGAAGCGCTGGTCGCGCAGCGGCCAGGTGCACTCGATGGCGAATTCGTCCAGCACCTGGTTGAGCGAATAGGCATCGTCGATGTCCTTGGCCGTGACGTCGATGACGAAGGTGCCGGCATAGGGAATACTGGTCAGGATGCCTTCTTGCACCAACTCGCGCATCGCCTCGCGCAGGGGCGCGCGGCTGACCCGCATCTGTTCGGAAATCCTGAGCTCGTTGAGCTTCTGGCCCGGTTGCAGTTGGCCGGTCAGAATCGCGCGTCTGAGCAGCGCCACGATTTCGGCGCGGCGCGTCGTGTCGGCAATCGGGCTGAAATCCGTCTTCACCATCCGGGCCACTCCAGCGAGCACAGAAAGCAAGACAATCAGATTGTCGACAATCTAACAAGATGGCGTTTTCGGATTTTTTATCGTCGCCCGGCAAGCGATCCAGATGCGGGTTGGACGGCTCAAGCCGCGCGGCCGTAGAAGCCCACCCGTTCCTCGGTGCTGAACATCACGCCCGGCTTCTCATAATAGGAAAACACCGCAATCATGCGTTCGCGCTCGCCTTCGACCGTGGTGACACGGTGCGCGGTGTTCTTGCCGCGAAAGACATTGAGCGTACCCGGCTTCATGCGCAGGATTTTGGCGTCGGGATCACGCCCTTCGAGCAGCTTGGCGACGCCCTCATAATTCGGGTTGTTATCCGACCGGAGATCGGTGCGGTATTCGAGGTCGCCGCCGCGCTCCGCCTGCTGCAGCAGCAGCGTCGTGGTGAATTCCGAGCGATCGAAATGCCAGTTCAACGCCTCGCCGGCGCGATAGGCCATGACATTGGTGCGGGCCAGCGGATCCTGCATGACGTGCAGTTTTTCCTTGCCCATGGTCGCCGCCAAGAACCGCACCAGCGGTTCATATTCGTAGATCGCAAGCACGGTGCTGCCGGGAATCTGGTCGGCGCAGACTGTGTGGCTGATGGTTTCGACCTTGCGCAGCGCAGGATGTTCGGGTGCGAGTTCGGGGATATCGGGCTTGAAGTAGATGTTGTGCATGCGCTTGTGGACATGGGACTGCGTGTCCATCACCGGCTTGATTTCCCGCACCGCCTGTTCGGCGACGCCGGGCCGCAAAAAACCTTCGAGATTGAACATGCCGTCGGCCCTGAGGGCTTCGATCGACTGTTCGACGAGATGGTTCCATTCGGCGCTACCTTCGCGGTCGAGCGGATAACGGTCGAGATCGAGAATGTCTTTCATGTCGGGTGCTCCAAGGGTTGGACACAGAAGACGGCAAAAATTTCTTTCCCTCAACGCGGAAAATTATTACGACTGACCAAGAAAAACTTATGGAACTCTGTCA
>NZ_JBFUGJ010000161.1:0-13282 GCF_056402975.1 Mesorhizobium sp. P3_A9
CACCGTGAATGACCCGGAGCGGGGCAGATGGGTGATCGGCTGGTTGATGAGGTCGACCACTTTCTGTTCTGTCCGCGCGGCTTCCGCATTTGCCCTTCCAATGCCCGGCAACGTCCAGAAGATTGCACCGACGACGGTCAGCAAAAGGCCCGTCAAGCCAAGCAGAGCCACGATATGCCCGATTGGCCGCGTTGGTCTTGTTGGTCTTGCAGTGCGGTCAACCGCAGCCGCCGGGGCGCGATTCTCGCGCCCGCGCCGGCCGAAGACCGCGCTGGGCTGATTGGTGTTCATCGACCAATGTTGGGACAGGTGGGCTAATGCGGCGTTAATAGGCCATCGTCACTGCTTCAAAACCGAAGTCACGTTTGAGTGACACGCATTAGAAGGTGCGCTTCGGCCAAACCCGGTCGTTCACTGTGATTGGACCTAGCCCCCTAAGCCGGGGCCCCGGCGACCGATCCCCGGACCACCAGATCGACCGGCCAGACCTCGCCGCGGGCGCCCTCTTCCAGTCCGGAAATCCGCGCCGCCAACCGTTCGGCAACGCGGGCGCCGGCAAGACGGATCGATGAGCGCGTCGTCGACAGCGGCACGGAAAARTTYTCCGGCTTCAGCCASGGRAARACGTCRTCATGGGCGATCAGCGASAGRTCRCCSGGAATGGTMAGGCCGAGGTCGCGCACCGCGCGCACGACGCCCAGCGCCATGATCAGGCTGGAGCAGGCGATCGCCGTCGGCGCGTCGCTCGCCTCCAGCAGACGCCTGGTGGCGCGATAGCCGTTTTCTTCGGTCATCGCCAAGGAGCAGACATGGCGTTCGCCCAGGGTCAGTCCGCTCGCGGCGAGCGCCCGGCGCACGCCGCGCTCGCGATGGATGGCGAAGGTCTCGCGGTCGTCACCATTGATCAGCGCCAACCGCTGGTGGCCGAGCTGGACCAGCAATCGCGCCGCCTCGTGGAAGGCGCCCTCATTGTCGATGTCGAGATAGGGATAGTCGAAATCGAGGCCTTCGCTGCGGCCATGGACGAGGAAGGGAATGCCGAGCGTGCTGACCAGCGCCACCCGACTGTCCTGCGGCCTCGGTGAAGAGATATAGACGGCATCGACCTKCCGGTTGGCGACGATGCGCCGGTAGGTCGTCTCCTGGTCGTCGGCATCGGCCGGCGACAGCACAAGGTCTAGCTCGTGCGAGCGGGCATAGTCGCCGAGGCCGGACAGGAACTCGACGAAATGCGGATCGATGTCGACGGCCGCACCCGTCGGCAGGACATAGCCGATCATGCCGGATTTGCCGGTCGCCAGCCGCCGCGCGCTCGGATTGGGACGATAGCCATGGCGCTTGGCGGCGTCCATGACGCGCCGGCGCGTTTCCTCGCTGACCTCCGGATAGCCGTTCAATGCCCGGCTTACCGTGGTCTGCGAAAGCGCCAGCATATGTGCGAGCTGCTTGAGGTTCACAAAAGGCCTCCATTCCTCAAAGCGCTTTTAAATTGAATCGACCCAAGCGCCACAAGGGCGTGGTCATACCAGTACGAACCATAAGCGTGGTTTGCGCGTGTTTGAAACAAAAATTACTGTTGCATCGCCACAAAAGCATGTTGCGGCGCACTTTTTTGACTATAGATGTGCAAGCTTAAATCGATTAGCCACTGTTCCCTCTTGACTCTTGAGTGAATCAATGGCGTGATCGGAAAAGCCAAAGCGCTTTGGAAGACTCTTCGAAAGGTTGCGGTTCCCTTGCGACTGAGTCACAGTCCTGCAGCGTCGGCGGGCGGAATGGAGGTTCCGTCCGGTGTATGTGACCCACTGGGAGGGAATACCGATGAAGAAAATGCTTTTGCTGGGTGTTGCGTTTGCCACGTTCGCCCTGAATGCGCCCGCGTATGCTGAACTGAAGTTCAAGCCGGGCGAAGACAAGCGCTTCAACTGGGGAAATTACGAAGACCTCAAGAAAGTCGATCTCAAGGGCGAGACCCTGACGATCTTCGGGCCATGGCGCGGCGAGGACGAGGCGCTGGCCCGTTCGGTGCTCGATTATTTCGCCGAAGCCACCGGCGTCGAGATCAAATATTCCTCGTCCGAGAACTACGAACAGCAGATCGTCATCGATACCCAGGCCGGCAGCCCGCCCAACATCGCCATCCTGCCGCAGCCGGGTCTCATCCAGGATCTTGCCTCCAAGGGCGTTCTGACCCCGCTGGGCGACGACGTCGCCGCATGGGTCAAGGAGAACTACGCGGCCGGTGACTCCTGGGCCAAGCTCGGCACCTTCGCAGGCAAGGACGGCAAGCCGGGATTCTATGCGCTTCCCTACAAGATCGACGTGAAGGGGCTGGTCTGGTACTCGCCCGACAATTTCGAGGAAGCCGGCTACAAGGTCCCCAAGACCCAGGAGGAACTGGCCGAGCTCGAAAAGAAGATCATCGCCGATGGCGGCAAGCCCTGGTGCATCGGGCTTGGCTCCGGCGGCGCCACCGGCTGGCCGGCGACCGACTGGGTSGARGACATCATGCTGCGCACSCAGMCGCCYGASGTYTACGACAAGTGGGTRAAGAACGARATYCCGTTCAACGATCCSGCCGTGGTCAAYGCCATMGACATTTTCGGCAAGATCGCCACCRACGACAAGATGGTGGACGGCGGCRCCAAGGCRGTCGCGGCGACCGATTTCCGCGACAGCCCGAAGGGCCTCTTCTCGGTACCGCCCAAGTGCTACATGCACCATCAGGCGTCGTTCATCCCCTCCTTCTTCCCGGAGGGCGTAAAGCTCGGTCAGGATGCCGACTTCTTCAACTATCCGCCTTACGCCTCCAAGCCGGAGCTCGGCACGCCGCTGGAAGTGGCCGGAACGCTGGTGATGATCACCAAGGATTCCAAGCCATCGCGCGAATTCATCAAGTTCCTGCAGATGCCGCTCGCGCATGAATTGTGGATGGCGCAGAAAAGCTTCGTCACCCCCTTCAAGGGCGCCAACAAGGACGCCTATGGCAGCGAAGCGCTGAAGAAGCAGGGCGAGATCCTGGTTGGAGCGACGACCGTGCGCTTCGACGGTTCCGACCTGATGCCGGGCAAGATCGGCGCCGGCTCGTTCTGGACCGGGATGATCGATCTGGTCGGCGGCAAGTCCGCCCAGGATGTCGCCACGGACATCCAGAAGAGCTGGGACGGGATCAAGTAAGCAACAGATCGGCTCGGTCGCCGAGCGGCCGCTTCATCTTCGCCCTGGATCCGGACCTTGACGGCCCGGATCCGCCGGCGGCCCACGCCGCCCCGTTTCGTCATGAGCGCATCGACATGAAGCGCAATCCGCACGCGAGACATTTTGCGGCCGATCACGCTTCAAACAACTGAATCGGCGCCTGACCCCCAAGGATACAAACCTTGCCGGATCATGCGCAGGGGGAGGAATGCATGGCGTCTCAGATTTTCTCGGCCATATTCGTCATCATCGTCGGCGTCGGCGGCTGCGTCGCCTATTTCTGGGGCGCCAACAAGCTGGTCGACCTGATATTCCCATCGCGCGGCGTCGCCGGCGCCGCCGCCATCGACAATCTGCGCCGGCAGGGCCTTGTGCGGCCGTGGCTGTTCGTCGGTCCGGCGATGATCATCCTGACCATCTATCTCATCTACCCCGTGGTCGAGACGCTGCGGCTCTCCTTCCTCGATCGCGGCGGCATCAATTTCGTCGGCCTGGCCAATTATCAATGGGCCTTCGGCGACCGCGACTTCCGCAACTCTATCCTCAACAACGTGCTGTGGCTGGCTGTGGTGCCCGCCGCCTGCACCTTCCTTGGCCTGATCATTGCCGTGCTCACCGACAAGATCTGGTGGGGCACGATCGCCAAGAGCCTGATCTTCCTGCCGCTGGCCATCTCCTTTGTCGGCGCCAGCGTGATCTGGAAGTTCATTTACGAATATCGCGGCGAGGGCCAGGTGCAGATCGGCCTGCTCAACGCCATCATCCAGCATTTCGGCGGCCAGCCGCAGGTGTGGATCTCGCTGCCGTTCTGGAACAATTTCTTCCTGATGATCATCCTGATCTGGATCCAGACCGGCTTTGCCATGGTCATCCTGTCCTCCGCACTGCGCGGCATTCCGGAAGAGACGCTGGAAGCCGCCGTGATCGACGGCGCCAACCCGTTCCAGATCTTCTGGAAGATCATGGTGCCGCAGATCTGGGGCACCATCGCCGTGGTGTGGACCACCATCACCATTCTGGTGCTGAAGGTGTTCGACATTGTGCTGACCATGACCAACGGCCAGTGGAACAGCCAGGTGCTGGCCAATCTGATGTTCGACTGGATGTTCCGCGGCGGCGGTGATTTCGGCCGCGGCGCGACGATAGCCATCATCATCATGATCGCGGTCATTCCGATCATGGTCTGGAACATCCGCCAGGCCAACAGAGAAACGGGAGGACATTGAGATGGCCGTCGCGACCGGAAAATCATTCGCCAGCCGTTTCGGCGTCCACATCGCGGTGCTGGTCTTCGTTGCCATCTGGACCATTCCGACACTCGGCATCCTGGTCTCGTCGCTGCGTGACAAGGACCAGATCGTCGCTTCGGGCTGGTGGAACTCATTCTCCAGTTCCAGCCAGACCGAAGCCGGCCGGCTGCCGCCCGCCTCGGCGCAGAAAGAGAAAGACGGCAAGTTCGTCCTCGAGGGCAACATTTTCGGCGACGGCGCCAAGCGCGCGATCAGCGCCTTCGGCGTCAAGGCGGCGGCCCCAACACAGTATCCCGTCGGCAGTTCGGCCGATCTCGGTGACGGCGTCTCCCTGCAGGTCAATGCCGATGGCAGCTTCGTCATGGTGTCGCCCAAGGCGTTCGAAGGCGATCGCGGCCAGCGCGTCTACTATGCCTCGTCGGCACCGCCGAAATTCACCACCGACAACTACTATACCGTGCTGCTTTCGGAAGGCATCGGCCGCTCGTTCATRAACTCGCTGACSGTCACCATTCCGGCSACCGTCATCCCGATCCTGATYGCGGCSTTYGCCGCCTAYGCRCTGGCCTGGATGCGYTTTCCCGGCCGGGCSYTGCTGATYGCGGTGATCATCGGYCTSCTSGTSGTGCCGCTGCARATGTCGCTGATYCCRCTSYTGAARCTCTAYAACGGCGTCGGCWCTTTCTTCGGCRTRCCRTCGAARACCTATCTCGGCATCTGGCTGGCGCATACCGGCTTCGGCCTGCCTTTCGCCATCTACCTGCTCAGGAGCTACATTGCCGGCCTGCCACGCGAAATCATGGAATCGGCCCGCATCGACGGCGCCAGCGATTTCGAGATCTTCGTCAAGATCGTGCTGCCGCTGTCGTTCCCGGTGCTGGCCTCCTTCGCCATCTTCCAATTCCTGTGGGTATGGAACGATCTCTTGGTGGCGATGGTTTTCCTTGGTACGGAAGCAGACCAGATCGTGCTGACGGCCAAGCTCAACGCACTGCTTGGCTCGCGCGGCGGCGATTGGGAGATCCTGACGACATCGGCCTTCGTGACCATCATCGTGCCGCTGATCGTGTTCTTCTCGCTGCAGCGCTATTTCGTCCGCGGACTGCTTGCCGGTTCGGTGAAAGGAGGCTGAGACAATGCAATCCGCTTTGAAAGCCAGTTCGAGCCCTGACCTCGCCATCGACCGCGACTGGTGGCGAGGCGCTGTCATCTACCAGATCTATCCGCGCAGCTATCAGGATTCGAACGGCGACGGTATCGGCGACCTCAAGGGTATCATCGGGCGGCTGCCCTACATCGCCTCGCTTGGCGCAGATGCCATCTGGATCTCGCCCTTCTTCAAGTCGCCGATGAAGGATTTCGGCTACGACGTCTCGGACTATTGCGATGTCGATCCGATGTTCGGCACGCTGGCCGATTTCGACGCGCTGACGGCAGAGGCGCACCGGTTGGGTCTCAAAGTGATGATCGACGAAGTGCTGTCGCACACCGCCGACAGCCACCCATGGTTCAAGGAGAGCCGGGCGAGCCGCAACAATTCGAAGGCGGACTGGTATGTCTGGGCGGACGCAAGGCCCGACGGCACGCCGCCCAACAACTGGCTGTCGATCTTCGGTGGGTCGGCCTGGCAGTGGGACACCAGCCGCCAGCAATACTATCTCCACAATTTCCTGGCCGAGCAGCCGGACCTCAACTTCCACAACCGCGAAGTCCAGGACGCGCTGCTCGACGTCACCCGCTTCTGGCTGGAACGCGGCGTTGACGGCTTCCGCCTCGACACGATCAATTTCTACTTCCACAGCCAGGGCCTGGAGAACAATCCGCCGCTGCCGCCGGAAGAGCGCAACGACCAGACCGCCCCGGCGGTCAATCCCTACAACTACCAGGACCATATCTACGACAAGAGCCGACCGGAAAACCTCGGCTTCCTCGAACGCTTCCGCGCCCTGCTCGACGAATATCCGGCGACCGCCGCTGTCGGCGAGGTCGGCGATTCGCAGCGCGGGCTGGAAGTCGTGGCGGCCTATACCGCCGGCGGCAAGCGCGTGCACATGTGCTATTCCTTCGATTTCCTGGCGCCGGAAAAGATCAGCGCGGACAAGGTCCGCTCGGTGCTGGAAGCCTTCGGCAAGGTCGCCAGCGACGGCTGGTCGTGCTGGGCCTTTTCCAACCATGACGTGATGCGTCCGGCCTCGCGCTGGGCCGCCAGCGAAGCCGATCCGATCGCCTATCTCAAGGTCATCTCGGCATTGCTGATGTCGCTGCGCGGCTCTGTCTGCCTCTACCAGGGCGAAGAGCTCGGGCTCGGCGAAGCTGAATTGCGCTTCGAGGATTTGCAGGATCCCTATGGCATCCGCTTCTGGCCGGAATTCAAGGGCCGCGACGGCTGCCGCACGCCCATGGTGTGGGATGGCAGCGCCAAGAATGGTGGCTTCTCCCAGGCAAAGCCCTGGTTGCCGGTGCCGGCCAAGCATCTGGCGCAAGCGGTCAATGTCCAGCAGGGCGACCAGGCTTCGCTGCTCGAGCACTATCGGCGCTTCCTCACCTTCCGCCGTGCCCATCCGGCACTGGCCAAGGGCGATATCACCTTCATCGAAAGCGAGGGCGACACCGTCGCCTTCACGCGCCGGGCCGGCAACGAGCAGATCGTCTGTGTCTTCAACCTCGGCGCCAAGCCGGCCAAGGTTGACCTTGGCAGCCGATCACTGCAACCTTTGCCGGGACACGGGTTTTCCGGGCAAGCGAGCCCCGGTTCGATCGAGCTTGGCGGCTACGGCGCCTGGTTCGGGCGCATCGACTGAATCTTTGAGGAAATCACTGGGAGGAAACCAATGGCCGATGTCAATCTGAGACAAGTGAAGAAGTCGTACGGCAATCTCAACATTCTCCATGGCATCGACCTCGATATCAAATCGGGCGAGTTCATCGTCTTCGTCGGTCCGTCGGGCTGCGGCAAGTCGACCTTGCTGCGCTCCATCGCCGGGCTCGAGGAAATCACGGCCGGTGAGCTCAAGATCGACGGCGAAGTGGTCAATGACGTGCCGCCGTCGAAGCGCGGCATCGCCATGGTGTTCCAGTCCTACGCGCTCTATCCGCACATGACCGTCTACGACAACATGGCGTTCTCGATGAAGATCGGCAAGGAGAACAAGGCCGAGATCGACCGGCGCGTGCGCCAGGCTGCGGAAATCCTGCAGCTGACCAAATATCTCGACCGGCTGCCCAAGGCGATGTCGGGGGGGCAGCGCCAGCGTGTCGCCATCGGCCGCGCCATCGTGCGCAATCCGAAAGTGTTCCTGTTCGACGAGCCGCTGTCGAACCTTGATGCCGCGCTGCGTGTCGCCACGCGTATCGAGATCGCCAAGCTTAAGGAATCGATGCCCAACACGACCATGATCTACGTCACCCACGACCAGGTCGAGGCGATGACGCTCGCCGACCGCATCGTGGTGTTGAAGGACGGCCATATCGAGCAAGTCGGTACGCCGATGGATCTCTACAAGAAGCCCGGCAATCTGTTCGTCGCCCAGTTCATCGGCTCTCCGGCCATGAACATCCTGCCGGCGACGATCGACAAGACCGGCAACCCGACCGTGGTCAGCCATGTCGGCGGGCGCAAGGCCACGGTGCCGATCACGACACCTGCCTCGGCGAAGGGTGCGGCGGTAAGCTTCGGTGTGCGGCCGGAGGACCTGATCATCGCCACCGGCGCGGATTATCTGTTCGAGGGAACGGTCGATTATGTCGAACAACTCGGCGAGGTTCAGCTGGTCTACGTCGACATCGGCCGCGCCGACCTGCCGCTGGTGACCAAGCTGCCCGGCAATGCCGAGGTCAAGCGCGGCTCGACATTGCGGCTTAGCGCCAATGGCGAAGACCTGCACATCTTCGATGCGGACGGACATTCCTTCGCGCTCCAAAAGCCGGAAGCAAAGGCGGCCTGAGGCGAACAGCTCCGCTGAATCAAGGCACATAAAAAAGAGCGGCGGGCCAGGCCCGCCGCTCTTTTTTGGAGGTCAGCTTCGGCTGTTAGTGGTTGCCGAAGAGGTCCCGGTCACTGCTCTGAGGGATCGACTTCTGCACGTCGCCCGACGAATTGAGCAGCTTGTAGACGGGCGAGCCGCTGTTGCGGATCGAAGCCGTACGCGAATTGTCGACCGAAGTCGCGGCAGGCTGGTTGGCGCCATTGGAGCCGTAGTTGTCGCTGCCTGCGAAGGCGCTGCCGGAGATGGCCAGAACGGCGGCGGCAGCAAGGATGATCTTCTTCATTTCAAGTCTCCTGAATTTTGAGTTTCACGGGAGCAGCGGGGCAAACCGCCGCTCCCGGAATCGGCTGTTAGCGGCCGAAAAGATTACGATCGGCACCCTGAACAGGTGCCTGGGCAGCCGGTTCCGACTTCTTGATCGAAGCCGTGTAAGAGCTGTCGGTCGAAGCAACGGCAGGCTGGTTGGCGCCATTGGAGCCGTAGTTGTCGCTGCCGGCAAAGGCGCTGCCGGAGATGGCCAGGACGGCGACGGCAGCAATGATGAACTTGTTCATGTTAGTCTCCTGAATTTCTTAAGGTCGGCCAGAGCGGCGGACAAAAACCCCGCCGTTGGCCGGGATCGGCTGTTAGTGGTTGCCGAAGAGGTTGTGGTCAGCACCCTGGACAGGCGTCTGAGCAGCCGGTTCCGACTTCTTGATCGAAGCGGTGTGCGAGCTGTCGACAGCAGCAGCTGCCGGGGAGGCATTCGAACCGTAGTTGTCGCTACCAGCGAAGGCGCTGCCGGAAATGGCCAGAAGGGCGGCGGCAGTGAGAACAATCTTTTTCATTTTGGGTACTCCAGTATTTTTTTCCGTCCGTCTAGCGGCGTGTCTTGGGATTAAAATCGCGTCGTTCGGACAGCCCCGATGTGGGAAAGCCAGCTGGCCGTTTCCAATCACGAAGTTGTTCCGTGTGGACCAAGTATCCACCACTTGAAATTGTACCAAGGCCCTCTTGATCGAACATTTTTCCTATTGATATCAAAAAGTTAGTTGAAACCAGCACTGCGATCACCAACTGTATCGGAGGCTCAGCGTTCACACCGTCCTGCACGCACCGTCAACAGAAACGAACCGTTCGGTTCGATTTTAGAATGTGCTAATAGTCACTTTTCGAAACCGTTAACCCTTTTTGCCCCCGTTTCGGGTCGATTTTGATAGCCGGCACAGCCGGCACCACGATGATTTCCGTGACCACGGTCCTTGACCGATCATTGCGCATGCGTGTCGCGCCACATGGATGCGATGTCGCTTTCATGCCGATGTCGCAAGCGCTGTCGTGATTAGATCATGACATCTCAGGTGCCGCTTCGTGACGATGGAGCGGAGAATTGGGAAGCCGGTCAGAATCCGGCGCTGCCCCCGCAACGGTGGTGGAGTTCAAGTCGCAACGGGAGACCACTGGGCGAAAGCCTGGGAAGGTGTCGCGATGGTCCGCAAGGACAACTCCAGAGCCCGGAAACCAGCCCGAGATTTCTAGACTCGACTGATCGCGGTGGGCGGTCAAGAGGCGGATGGTGCATGCCCGGCTTTCGCCGGCCTGCGCCCGATCCTTCCTCAATCACCACCAGTTCAGTCCTTGAACGAAGAGGACAGGACATGGATACGCGCAACGACATGCTGAGGCTCTTGAACAGCCGCAGGGACGGATTCTCGCTCGAGCAGCCCTTCTACACGGATCCCGATTTCTTCAAACTGGACATGGAGCTGATCTGGTATCGCGACTGGCTGTTCATCGGCCATGATTGCGAACTGCCGAAGCCCGGCAGCTTCATCACCGTACAGATCGGCGACTATCCGGTCGTGCTGGTGCGCGATCAGCAGGGCGAGATCAACGCCTTCCACAATTCCTGCCGCCATCGCGGCAGCCGCGTCTGCAACACCGACAAGGGCATGGCCGCCAAGCTGGTCTGCCCTTATCACCAGTGGACCTACGAGCTGGACGGAAGGCTGCTGTTTGCCCGCCAGATGGCCGACGGCTTCGACAAGAGCCAGTTCGGCCTGAAGCCGGTCGCCTGCGAGAGCGTGGCCGGCTACATCTTCATCTGCCTGGCCAAGGAGCCCGCCGACTTCGCACCGATGCGGGCGATGATCGAGCCCTACCTCAAGCCGCACCGCCTGGGCGAAGCAAAGATCGCCTTCGAGAGCACGATCGTCGAGAAGGGCAACTGGAAGCTCGTCTGGGAAAACAACCGCGAGTGCTACCATTGCGCCGGCAATCACCCGGAGCTGTGCAAGACCTTCCCGGAAGCCCCGACGGTGACCGGCGTGCAAGGCGCCGACAGCGACCCGGAGATGCTGGCGCATTGGGCCAAATGCGAGGCAGCCGGCCTGCCGAGCAAGTTCCGCATCGACCCGGCCGGGCAGTACCGCGCCACCCGCGCGCCGCTGCTGCGTGACGCAGTCAGCTACACGATGAACGGCAAGCGGGCGGTGAAGAAGAACCTGTCCGACAGCGTCTCGGCCGACCGTATCGGCACGTTGATGCACTATCACTACCCGACGACCTGGAATCATATCCTGATCGACCATGCGGTCACCTTCCGCGTGCTGCCGATCAGCGCCACGGAAACCGCGGTGACGACCAAATGGCTGGTCCACAAGGATGCGGTCGAGGGCGTCGATTACGATCTCGCCGAACTCACCCATGTCTGGACCGAGACCAACGACCAGGACCGCCGCATCGTCGAGGAAAACGCCTTCGGCATCCTGTCGCCAGCCTATGAACCCGGCCCCTATTCGGAGCTGCATGAGGGCGGCGTGATCCAGTTCGTCGACTGGTACGCCCGCTTCATCGGTCCGCGCCTTGCCGATGGCGGCCGGCCGGCGCTGCGCAGTGTCGCTTGAGAGGTTGAGGGATGAACGCGATGACGGATCTTGGCCTTTATCGCCATCTCGACCAGATGGCGCCCTGGAACGACAGGCTGCAGGTGCTGGAAGTGATCGGCGTCAGCGACGAAGCGCCTGACGTCAGGACCTTCACCTTCCGCTCCGACAACCAGACCTGGTTCCGCTACAAGCCGGGCCAGTTCGTGACRCTGGARCTGCCGACMMCKGAMGGSCCGCTGATGCGSACCTAYACGCTGTCGTCCTCGCCRTC
This sequence comes from Mesorhizobium sp. P3_A9, assembly GCF_056402975.1. Taxonomy (NCBI): domain Bacteria; kingdom Pseudomonadati; phylum Pseudomonadota; class Alphaproteobacteria; order Hyphomicrobiales; family Phyllobacteriaceae; genus Mesorhizobium; species Mesorhizobium sp. P3_A9. Next base: position 11,573 of record NZ_JBFUGJ010000161.1, read on the forward strand.
GCGGCCGTTCTCGATYGCGGTGACGGTGAARGCSCARGCMGGCAGCATCGGCACGCGCTGGATGTTCGAYMAYYTGAARCCCGGCKYKCACGTCAAGGCCTATGGGCCGGCRGGCGACTTTTCGCTGCACAGCCAYCCSGCGGCCAAATATCTGTTCATCTCGGCCGGCTCCGGCGTGACGCCGATGATGTCGATGCTGCGCTGGCTGAATGACTGCGCGCCATGGACCGATGTCGGCTTCGTCAACTGCGCGCGGCGCGCCGAAGAGATCATCTTCCGCAAGGAGCTCGAACTGCTCGGCGGCCATATGCCGGGCCTATCGCTCGGCTTCATGATCGAGGAGCGGTCGAGCCGCGAGGGCTGGTACGGCCATATGGGCCGCATCGACGCCATCCGGCTGCCGCTGCTGGCGCCCGATTTCCGTGAACGCGAGATCTTCTGCTGCGGTCCGGATCCCTTCATGCGCGCCGTGCGCGGCATGCTGGACGCCGCCGGCTTCGACATGACGAAGTACCACCAGGAAAGCTTTGCCGCACCCGCGGTGGAGGAAGTCCCGGCGCCGTTCGCAGCACCGACGCAAGACGGCGTCGCCGTTGCCGTCGAAGCCGCAACACCGATCCGCTTCGCGCTTTCGGACGTCGACGCGGAGTGCGTCGCCGGCCAGACCGTGCTGCAGACCGCGCGCTCTTCGGGCGTGCGGATTCCGGCGGCCTGCGAGTTCGGCCTGTGCGGAACCTGCAAGGTGAGGAAAGTCTCCGGCGCCGTCGAGATGAGCCACAATGGCGGCATCCTCGATCACGAAATCGATGACGGCTTCATCCTCGCCTGTTGCTCGAAGCCGTTGTCGGCTCTCGAAATCGAAGCGTAGACAATATCGGGGCGGCTTAGCGCGGCATGGTCCTCGGCCGCTCCGACGACGAACGCCATGCCGCGTGGCAAGGCGGCACCAGATGAGACGACGAGGCAGGCGCCTACGCTGAAGGCTAGACCTTGTTGCCTGTCCTGGACATGGGACGACGTCACCGTGGCGCCGTGCCCCTCCACCTGTTTTCGGCAGAGTCTTCTCCGTTAAACCGACCGTCCCGCACGAGCCGCAGCGTGGCTTGCGGTTTGGTCCTTCTGGCCCTTCCCCCGTGAATCATCGGCGGAACAATTCCGTGAACGCCGTCCCTTGTCGAGCAAGCGACGAATTGGGGCGGCCGCGATAATCATTTGTTTTCTCAAGGGTTTTTGAAATCCCGCACATCGCCTCCGGCTTCCAAATTTTAAAGTTCGCGCATCACTTGACATTTGTCGATTGCAACTTGACTATTGTCAGCATCGGCATTTGGGCGGGAGATCACGTGCCGATCGGCATCCGACAGGGATGGCCGAAGTCATGGGAGGACGATGGTGGAGCTGTTGCTCGAAGTGGAAGGGCTGAAGAAGTCCTTTGGTGGCGTCGCCGCCTTGCGCGACGGTCGCTTTCAGCTTCGCGCCGGCACGGTTCACGCGCTCTGCGGCGGCAATGGCGCCGGCAAGTCGACCTTTCTGAAGATCCTGATGGGCATCCAAAAACGCGATGCCGGCTCAATCCGCCGTCGCGGCAAGGATGTCGAATTCACCAGCCCCGCCGACGCGCTGGCCTCGGGGATCGCCATCATCGAGCAGGAACTGAGCCCGGTTCCCCACATGACGGTCGCCGAGAACATCTATCTCGGCCGCGAGCCC
>NZ_JBFUGJ010000162.1:0-13191 GCF_056402975.1 Mesorhizobium sp. P3_A9
GGTGTCGGGGCTCTCGGTTTCGGTCTCGTCTTTTGCTCGCTCGTCCGCTTCGGTCCTGACGGTCGCGGTCGGAATGTCGCGCGGCGCCCTTTCCTGCAGCAGGAGTTCAGCCGATTCAATGACCGGATCGCTGTGGAAACGGTCGCGCAGGCGACCCTCGAAGATCGCGTCGGCGACCGCCGCGATCGACATGCCCGAATGGTGGGCATAGTAATTCAGCACGACCGCGTGGTTGGTGCCTTCAGGCACGCGCTGCGGCGTGAAATCGACCGCATCGTAATAGCCGTGAGGGCCAAGCGCACCGATCTCGCGCAGACGCGCAAGGTTCTGCACCGCTTCGCGCGGGTTGAACTGCGCCGCCAATATGGTGGCGTAAGGTGCGATCACCGTGTTCTGGCCAAGGCCGCGCTTCAGGCCAAGACCGGGCACGCCGAAATTGGTGTACTGATAGGTCAGTTCCCGGTCGCGGGCGTTGTAGGCCGCTTCCGAAATGCCCCACGGCACGTTTTTCTGACGGCCGTACTGCATCTGGCGCTTGATGATCAGCTTGCTGGTCTGGTTGAGGATCGAGCCTTGCGGCTCCTTCATCACCAGCGGCGGCATCAGATACTCGAACATCGAGCCCGACCAGGACATCAGCGCGCCCTGGAAACCGATCTCGACGATCGGGCGGCCGAGTCGGAACCAGTGCTCGGTCGGCAGATCGCCCTTGGCGATGGCGAACAGGCTGGTCAGCCGCGCCTCGGAGGCAAGAAGGTCGTAGCAGCTTTCGTCGAGCTGGTGCTCCTCGACGCGGTAGCCGATCGACAGCAGCTTGCGTTCCGTTCGCATCAGGAAGGCGAATTCCATCTCGAAGGCGAAACGGCGGGTGCGCTCGCGCAAGGTCAGGAGCTTGGCGCGCAGTGCCTCGACGGCATTGTCGTCGCTGTGGGCGTCGTGAACATGCGCCTCGCAAGTGGCTTCCAGCCTCGCCGCCCAGTCGACGATGACGTCGCTCTGGGCCGATGCCGCCTCGGTGTGGATGGCGGTGGCAAGCTTGCGGATCTCGCCCGCCAGCACSGCGAGGTTGATGGTGCGGATCGAGGCCATTTCCGGCTGCGCCTTGATGGTTTCGACGGCGCGCCGCATGCCGTCCAGGCGGTCGACGAGACGCTGGCGCAGAGGCCTGAGCTGACGGCGGTCGTCAGGCAACTCATCGAGGCTTTCGCTCAGGATSGTCACCGTGTCGAGRAYGCCYTCGAAATCGCCCTGSAGGTGCACGGAMGGCGCTTCSGCCCATTCGGCRCARGCAGCSGCCACYGCCACMAGRTGKCCGGCGAGATTGCCGCTGTCGACAGCCGARATATAGAGCGGATAGAGCGGCTTCAGCGTCGTSGTGTCGTACCAGTTGAAGAGATGGCCGCGRTKGCGCGGCATGCTYTCGATGGTCGTCATGGTSGCRTCGATRCGGGTGATGGCATCGGACAGGCTGATCCAGCCGAAATCGCGCGCCGAGACGACCGACAGCAGATAGACACCGACGTTGGTGGGCGACGTGCGCGGAGCCACGACCGGTGCCGGGCTTTCCTGAAAATTGTCCGGCGGCAGATTGTGGTGCTCTGCCGTGACGAAGCTTTCGAAATAGTGCCAGGTCCGCCGCGCCACGGTGCGCAGCGTATGGATATCGGCCTGCGATATGCGCAGCCGGTCCTCGGTTTCGGCCGAACGGCTGATCCAGCTGGCGATCGCCGGCGAGCCGATCCAGAACAGGGCGAAGAAGAAGGCGACGAAGGCGCCGGTGGAATCGGCCAGCACCGGAATGGCGAGGCCGACGAAGCCGATGATCACGGCGCCGTACATCATGCCGTAATAGGAGCCGACATCGTTGTCGCCGGCCTTGTGCGCCTGCGAGGCGGTGCGCCATTCCAAAAGATTCTGGCGGCTGACGAACAACCGGTAGAGCGTGCGCACGATGGCATCGCCCATCATCCAGGCGTTGTGCGCCATCAGCACGATCTTCAGTGCCACCATGGCGGTGCCGAAGGCGACGTCGCGCGCCAGCGCCGAGAAATGGCCGCGCGGCGTCTGGTCGCCGCTCTTGGGCAGGATGGCGTTGACGACATCGAAAGTCGGCGCCATGAACAGGCTGAGGATCAGCAAGGCCTGCCATTGCGCGGCCTGCGTGAAGGGCAGCAAGGTCCAGCCGGCGATCGCCGCCATCACCCAGAAGATCGGCGTCAGGGAGCGGCGCAGATTGTCGACCATCTTCCAGCGCGACAGGGCCGGAACGCCGGAGCGTGGATCGAGGATGAAGCCCAGCAACTGCCAGTCACCGCGTGCCCAGCGATGGTGGCGCGAGGCATCGACCGAGTAGCGGGTCGGATAGTCCTCGACCAGTTCGACGTCGGTGACAAGTGCCGCGCGCGCCAGCGCGCCTTCGAGCAGATCGTGGCTGAGGACGGTGTTTTCCTCGATGCGGCCTTGCAGGGCGGCCTCGAAGGCATCGACGTGATAGAGGCCCTTGCCGGTGAAGGACCCGTCGCTGAAGACGTCCTGATAAAGGTCCGAGACGGCGAAGACATAGGGGTCGAGGCCGCGATTGGCTGAAAACACGCGCTGGAAGAACGAGGCTTCGTCGCCTGACGTCAGCGACGCGGTGATGCGCGGCTGCAGGATCGTGTAGCCGGCGGTGACAACGCGCTTCGTCGCGTCGAAATGCGGGCGGTTGAGCGGATGGCAGAGCTTGCCGACGAGGGTCGCCACGGCATCACGGGTGGTGCGCGTGTCGGCGTCGAGCGTCATCACATGGACGACTTTTTCCGGCAGCGGCACCTCGAGCGGCAGGAATGTGGTGTCACTGTCGCCACGCAGCAGAAGATCAAGCTCATGCAGCTTGCCGCGCTTGCGCTCCCAGCCCATCCAGGACCCTTGCGCGGCGTTGAAGAGCCGGCGGCGGTGCAGGATGTAGAAACGCGGCGCGCCTTCGGAGGGATAGCGGGCGTTGAGACGGGCGATCTCGGCGCGGGCATATTCGAGGATCTCGGTGTCGGCAGCATCGATCTCGATCTTGCTGTCGGGCCAATCCGACAGCAGCGCGAAATGGATCTCGTCGACCAGATTGGCAAGGTAATGCACTTCGATGTTGCGGATGTTTTCCTCGACATCGTCSCGCGAGCCGATCAGCGAMGGCACAACCACCAWMGTGCGCGCCTCGGGCGGCACGCCGTGCYGGTAGTCGTAGCCGATCAGSCGYGTCGGCTTGAGGAACAACGASACAACGGTGTTGAAGAAGGCAAGCGCRCCTTCGCTCGCCGGCACGGCAAACAGCGCCAGCATCAGCACGATCGAGGTCACCGACAGGCCGAGATGGGCTAGTGCATTGCCGGTGACGACGAGAAGCAGGGCCGTCAAGGCGAAGACCGGCAGGACGATGCCAAGCCACCCGGTCTTGGCGAAGGTCCGCTTGGCTATCTGGCTGATCGTCTGCCGATAGCCGATCGCCTTTTCCAGCTCGAGCCGGCGCGGGCCGACGAGGAAGAAGCCGACATCGGTATGCGCGGACGGAGCCGGAACGGAATCGTCGCCATCGCCGGCCGGTGCATGTTCGCTGGCGGCACGTTCGCTGGCGGCTTGGCCGGCCAGTTCGATGGCCTTTTCAGCGACACGGTATTCCGACAGGTTCGAGCGGCGCGCGAGTTCCTCGATCGCGGTTCGGTATTGGTCACGCGAGAAGAAGTCGAGCGCGGCGAAATCGGTGCGCTCGCGCAACACGGTGTCGATGCGGCTGACGCCTTCGAACCACACCGTCCAGTCGACGTCGTTGATGAGGCGCAGGCCGCGGATGATGTTGCCGGTCGTCACATTGCCGCTGGACAGCGTGTGATGCTCGGAGATGATGATCTCCTCGGCATCGGAGCCGGTCTTTTCGAGCTCGCCTTCCAGCCATTCCAGGGCCTTGCCGGCATTCTGCGATCCATCGCGCAAGCGGTAGAGAAGCTGGGTGGCGAAGGTGGTGTCCTGCGCATGAGCGCTGAAATTGGCCAGGATCGCCTGGCGGTCGGCGCTGTCGTCGGTCGCCAGCACCTTGTCGGCCACGTCGTTGGCGATCTGGCGCATCTGGCGGGTGCGATTGACCCTSACCGCCAGSCGGCGRAGATTTTCGATSAGCACGAAGCGCAGCAGCGATGGCAGCGCCCAGAGTTCACCGATCTTCAGCGGCTCGACCGACTGAAAGCCCTGGACGATGGACTTGAACATGGTCGCCGAGACGGAACTGTCCGAATGCGCCACATAGGTCCAGGCCAGCGCCAGCGCACGCGGCACTGTGCCGCCATCAGGCAGTTTCAGCGTCGGCAGCTGGCGATAGAAACGGCGCGGCAGATCGCGCTTGACCTGGAAAATGGTCTCCTCGACCAGATAATTGTTGTCGAGCAGCCATTGCGCKGCCGGAGTGATSGTTTCGCCCTTGGCCTGCGCCGCATTGGTCGAACGGTAGACTTCGAGGATCTTCTTGGCRCTGTCGCGGATGCGGGCCTGGAAGTCGAAAGGGGTCAGGCCGAACAGGTCGGCGAGATCGCCGTTTGCCAGGCTTTCGCCGAGCAGCCTGAGGCGTTCCTCCGGCAGGAATGTCGACCTTATCGGCTCTTCCGTGATGGCCGGGAAGCTGGCGCTGGTCTTCTCGATCTGGGCTGGATTCGTCTGAATATTCATTGAAAATTCCGTAAGCGGGCACACAGCGGCGTCACCGCCACGGCAATGGCCCTAAAACCGGTTCAAATGCAATTGGTTGCATAATCCCACTTGCCGAAAGTTTGTTTCCGCACCACGACAGGGCGTCATCTCTCGGCAAAAATTCCAAGACGAGCGCCCCTCTTCCCGTCGAGATCGATCGGCGGAGAGGATTCGGGCTTTTTCGTGATGCCGGCAAGAGCTTACGCTATATTTCGCCGGCAGCACGATCATGTTTGGAAACAGGCGGTAACCGTTGGCGCGAAGGCGTCAGGTCGCGATGGTTATCCGGATCACGAACAGCGTCGTATCCCGAGCAGGCTCAACCTTCAGGACGGGAGCATCCGGCCCGACCAGCAGCGTGTCGAGCGGCCCGAGGCGAATTGACCCAGCGCCGAGGAAAACGGCTTCGCCCTTGTGACACAGGATGAGGGTCGTGCCGGCCTGCGCCGCGATGTCCACAGGCTGCGAAATCGCCAGGCGCTTAACCTTATGCTGCATGCGGCCGCGGCGGCTCATGACGTTGAGATCGGTGATCGGGCCGGCGATCAGGGCGGCACTGGTCGGCAGGTCGGCCGGAAAGGAAAAAGGCGCGGAAGACGCCGTCAGCCGCGCCGCCGGTTGGCCCGCGACATCAAGCACGATCCCCTCGCCTTCCAGCACCGACAGCGTGCGGTCGATGCCGGCAAAGCTGGAGAACGGCCCGCTGCCCCCGACGCGGGCCATCGACACGCGCCAGTCGAAATCATCGAGGCCGGCGCCGTCAGGCGAGACGGCGATCTCGGTCGTCGTGCCGCCGCCGTTCTTCCACGGCATGACGCGGTAGTCGGCGGCACGAAGGATGCGCATGATTTCCGCCTATCACCGGAGAATGCCGGGCAGATTGAGCTGGTGCTCCTTGGCGCATTCGATGGCGATATCGTAGCCGGCATCGGCGTGGCGCATGACGCCGGTCGCCGGGTCGTTCCACAGCACCCTCTCCAGGCGCCTTGCCGCGTCCGGGGTGCCGTCGGCAACGATGACCATGCCGGCATGCTGCGAAAAGCCCATGCCGACACCGCCGCCATGGTGCAGCGACACCCAGGTGGCGCCGGACGCGGTGTTGAGCAGCGCGTTGAGCAGCGGCCAGTCGGACACGGCATCCGAACCGTCCTTCATCGATTCCGTCTCACGATTGGGCGAAGCCACCGAACCGGAATCAAGGTGATCACGGCCGATGACGACCGGCGCCTTGAGTTCGCCCTTGGCGACCATCTCGTTGAAGGCAAGGCCCAGCCGGTGGCGGTCGCCGAGGCCGACCCAGCAGATGCGCGCCGGCAGGCCCTGGAACGCAATGCGCTCGCGCGCCATGTCCAGCCAATTGTGCAGATGGGTGTTGCCGGGGGTGAGTTCGCGCACCTTGGCATCGGTCTTGTAGATATCCTCGGGATCACCGGAAAGTGCTGCCCAACGGAACGGGCCGATGCCGCGGCAGAACAGCGGGCGGATATAGGCCGGCACGAAGCCGGGGAAGGCAAAGGCGTTCTCGAAACCTTCATCCTTGGCGACCTGGCGGATGTTGTTGCCGTAATCCAGTGTCGGCACGCCGGCGTTCCAGAACGCCACCATCGCCTCGACATGCTCGCGCATGGAAGCGCGAGCCGCCTTTTCGACTGCCTTGGGGTCGCTGACGCGCTTCTCGCGCCACTCGGCCATCGTCCAGCCCTTCGGCAGATAGCCATTGATCGGGTCGTGGGCCGAGGTCTGGTCGGTGACCATATCGGGGCGAATGCCGCGCCTGAACATTTCCGGCACGATCTCGGCGGCATTGCCGAGCAGGCCGACCGACTTCGCCTCGCCGGCCTTGGTCCAGCGCTCGATCATTTCCATCGCTTCGTCGAGCGTCTCGGCCTTCTCGTCGACATAGCGGGTGCGCAGGCGRAAATCGATCGAGTCCGGRTTGCATTCGATCGCCAGGCAGCAGGCACCGGCCATGACGGCGGCCAGCGGCTGAGCGCCGCCCATGCCGCCGAGGCCGCCGGTCAGGATCCATTTACCCTTGAGGTTGCCGCCATAGTGCTGGCGGCCGGCCTCGACGAAGGTCTCGTAAGTGCCCTGCACGATGCCTTGCGTGCCGATGTAGATCCACGAGCCGGCCGTCATCTGGCCGTACATCATCAGGCCCTTCTTATCGAGCTCGTTGAACTTGTCCCAATTCGCCCAGTGCGGCACGAGGTTGGAGTTGGCGATCAGCACGCGCGGCGCATCGGCGTGCGTGCGGAACACGCCGACCGGCTTGCCGGACTGCACCAAAAGTGTCTCGTCCTCGCCAAGCGTCTTCAACGAGGCGACGATGCTGTCAAAATCGTTCCAGGTGCGCGCGGCCCGACCGATGCCGCCATAGACGACCAACTCGTTGGGGTTTTCGGCAACCTCGGGGTCGAGATTGTTCATCAGCATGCGCAGCGGCGCCTCGGTCGTCCAATAGCGGGCGTTGAGCTTGTCGCCGCGCGGCGCACGGACTTCACGGATGTTGTGGCGAGGATTGGTCATCATTGTCCCTTTCGGATGGCGGCGCGTCAGCGCCCGGCCCAGTCAATGGCGGTTTCGAGAATCTGCTTCAGCGTGGTACGGATCGGTGCCGCAAACCCGGCATCGTAGGGTACCGGCCAATTGTCCGGCTCACCCTTTTCATCGGGCTCACGCATGTAGCCGCGGTTGGAGAGCTCCATCTGCAAGGCGTGGACACCCTGTTGCGGTTGGCCAAAATGGCGTGTGATCCAGCCGCCCTTGAAGCGACCGTTGACGACAGCGGTTTCGCCGGTTTCGGCCATGATCTGGCTGACCATCGCCTGCAGATTCGGATCAGCGCTCTTGCCGTCATTGGTGCCGAGGTTGAACACCGGCAACGTGCCTTCGAACAGCCGCGGCAGCACCGAGCGGATCGAGTGGCAGTCGTAGAGGACGATCTTGTCGTGCAGGCCGCGCAGCCGGTCGATCTCGGCCTGCAAGGCGGCATGGTAAGGCACGAAGAATTTTTCGCGACGCTCGTCGACCTCCGACGGTCCCGGCTCTTCGCCCTCGCGGTAGAGCGGRTCGCCGTCGAARGTYTCKGTCGGGCAMAGGCCGGTGGTGGCCTGGCCGGGATAGAGCGAGGCGCCCGAGGGATCGCGGTTGACATCGATGACGGTGCGCGAGATCGCGGTGTGGACGACGGTGGCGCCGAGGCTGCCGGCGAAGTCATAGAGATTGTCGATCCACCAGTCGCAATCGCGGCGACCGAGCCAGGGCGAGACCAGGCGATCTTCGAGGCCGGCGAGGTCGATGCCGGTGTGCGGGATCGACACCAGCAGGGGTGCTGTGCCTTGGCTAACGGCGAGCCAGGGTGTGGCGGCCATCACGCCGCTCCCGAAATCGACGGCAGCGCCACCGCGCCGGCAGCCCTGACGGTCGCGCCACTGCGCACCATGGCGATTGCCTTTTCCATGTCGGGGTGGAAATGCCGGTCATTGTCGAGATGCGGCACTTCGGCCCGGACCAGCTTGCGCACCGCTTCCAGAGCGGCACTCGACGCCAGCGGCGCATGGAAATCGCAGCCTTGCGCTGCTGCCAGCAATTCGATGCCGATCACAGCCGTCGCATTCTCGACCATGCCGATCAGCCGGCGCGCGCCGTGCGCGGCCATCGAGACGTGGTCTTCCTGGTTGGCCGAGGTCGGGATGGAATCAACGCTGGCCGGATAGGCCTTCTGCTTGTTTTCCGAAACGAGCGCCGCTGCCGTCACCTGCGGGATCATGAAGCCGGAGTTCAGGCCGGGCTTCGGCGTCAGGAAGGCCGGCATGCCCGACAGCGCCGGGTCGACCAGCATGGCGATGCGGCGTTCGGACAGCGAGCCGATCTCGCAGACGGCAAGCGCGATCATGTCGGCGGCGAAGGCTACCGGCTCGGCGTGGAAATTGCCGCCGGAAAGCGCAGTGTCGTCCTCGGCGAAGATCAGCGGATTGTCGGTAACGCCATTGGCTTCGGTGCCGAGCGTGTCGGCCGCCTGGCGCAGCACGGTGAGTGCGGCGCCCATGACTTGCGGCTGGCAGCGCAGGCAATAGGGATCCTGTACCCGCTCGTCGCCGACACGGTGCGATTCACGGATAGCGCTGCCGGCCATCAGATTGCGCAGTGCATCCGCCGTCTCGATCTGGCCGGGATGCTTTCTCAGCACATGGATACGCGGGTCGAACGGAGCGTCAGAACCCTTTGCCGCGTCGGTCGACAGCGCGCCGGCGACCAGCGCCGACTGGTAGAGCACTTCGGCCTCGAACAAAGCGGCTAGCGCATAGGCGGTCGAAAACTGCGTGCCGTTGAGCAGCGCCAGGCCTTCCTTGGCGCCAAGCGTCACTGGTTCGAGACCGTGCGAGACGAAAGCGACCTTGGCCGGGAAGCGGCCATGCGGCGTGAAGCATTCGCCGACGCCGATCATCACCGCCGTCATGTGCGACAGCGGGGCAAGGTCGCCGGAAGCGCCGACGGAGCCCTGCGCGGGCACCACGGGGATGACGTCGTTGGCAAGCATCGCTTCCAGCAGCTCGATCGTCTCGGGGCGGACGCCGGAAGCGCCCTGAGCCAGGCTGGCGAGTTTCAGCGCCATCATCAGGCGGGCAATTGCGACCGGCATCGGCTCGCCGACGCCGGCGGCATGCGACAGCACGATGTTGCGCTGCAAGGTCTCGAGATCGCCGGCCGGAATGCGGACGCTGGCCAGTTTGCCGAAGCCGGTGTTGATGCCGTAGACCGGCTCACCCTTGGCAACGATCCTGGCAACGGCCTCGGCGCTCGCCTTGATCTTCGGGCGGCAGGCATCGTCCAGCTTCGGCACGGCGCCACGGTAGATGGCGCGCCAGTCGGCCAGCGTCGCATTGCCGGGCTTCAAGGTCAGTTCGGTCATTGTCCTCTCCAGATGCGGGCATGGAGCGGGTTGAAGCCCATGCGGTAAACGAGTTCGGCGGGACGCTCGATGTCCCAGATCGCCAGATCGGCGGATTTTCCGGCTTCCAGTGTGCCGGCCTTGTCGAGAAGGCCAAGCGCACACGCGGCCTCGCGGGTGACCCCGGCGAGGCATTCATCGACGGTCAAGCCAAAGAGCGTCGCGGCCATATTCATGGTGAGCAACAGCGAGGTGAGCGGCGAGGTGCCGGGATTGCTGTCCGTCGCCACCGCCATCTTCACCCCATGGCGGCGGAACAAGTCGACAGGCGGCTTCTTGGTTTCGCGGATGAAGTAATAGGCGCCGGGCAGGATTGTCGCCACCGTGCCGGCCTTCGCCATCGCGGCAGCGCCCGCCTCGTCGGTATATTCAAGATGGTCGGCGGACAGCGCGCCATAGCTGGCGGCAAGCGCGGCCCCATGCAGGTTGGACAGTTGGTCGGCGTGAAGCTTGACCGGCAGGCCCAGGGCCTTGGCGGCATCGAAAACGCGCGCCATCTGCTCAGGTGAGAAGGCTATGCCTTCGCAAAAACCGTCGACTGCATCGGCCAGTCCCTCGGCGGCAACCGCCGGAAGAATCTGCTTAGCGACCAAATTGATAAATGCGTCCTTGTCACCCTTGGCTTCGGGCGGCAGCGCATGGGCAGCCAGACAGGTCGTGCGGATCGTCACCGCCCGTTCGCCGCCCAGCCGGCGGGCGGCGCGCAGCGACTTCTTCTCATTATCGAGATCGAGGCCGTAGCCCGATTTGATTTCGATTGACGTGACGCCCTCGGCCATCAGCGCATCGAGGCGCGGCAGCGWCTSGGCAACGAGTTCATCCTCGCTGGCSGCRCGCAGTGACTTGACCGAGGARACGATACCGCCRCCGGCCCTGGCCACCTCTTCATAGGTGGCACCRGCCARCCGCATCTCGAATTCRTTGGCGCGGTTSCCGGCATAGACCAGATGSGTGTGGCARTCGATSAGGCCGGGCGTGATCCAGCGGCCCTCGCAATCAATGGTCTCGGCGCCCTGCCTAAGCGAAGCCGGCATTTCCGCCTCAGTGCCGGCATAGACGATAAGCCCGTCGCGGGCAGCAATTGCGCCTTTCTCGACGACGCCGAGGCCAGCCACGCCGTCGGCCATGGTCGCCAGCCGCGCATTGCGCCACAGACGAAAGCCGCTCTTCCCGTTTGCTCCAACCATCATCTTTTCCATTTGAAAGGATGGCGATTATGTATATACATATTGAAACGCGACGCAAGTGGTATCGTCGCTTGGGCATGCAGATTTGGAGGCGGATGTGACGGGGATCTTTGCGGAACAGGCGCTGCTGCCCGAGGGCTGGCAAGGCAATGTCAGGATCGCGCTGGATGGAGGCCGTATCGCCACCGTCAAAGCGGGAACCATTCCGCAGGCCGGCGACGAGCGCCACGCGATTCTCGTCCCGGGCATGCCCAATCTGCACAGCCACGCCTTCCAGCGCGGCATGGCCGGAYTGGCCGAACTTCGCGGCCCYTCCGCCGACAGTTTCTGGAGCTGGCGCGAGGTGATGTACCGYTTCGCGCTGTCGATGACGCCCGAYCAGGTSGAGGCRGTTGCCGCSCARCTCTATGTCGAGATGCTGGAGGCCGGWTTTTCACGCGTCGGCGAATTCCACTATCTGCACCACGACCGCGATGGAAAGCCCTACGCCAATCTCGCCGAGATGGCCGAGCGTATCGCCGCCGCCGCGAGCGAAACGGGTATCGGCCTGACACTACTGCCGGTGTTTTATGCGCACTCCTCCTTCGGCGGTGCCGCGCCGAACGAAGGCCAGCGCCGATTCATCAACGATGTGAATCGGTTCTCCATGCTTGTTGAGAAGAGCCTCGAATCGGTTCGCGCGTTGAATCAMGCYGTCGTCGGCGTYGCSCCGCACAGCYTGCGCGCCGCRACGCCGGAKGAACTGACCCAAATTGCCGCTTTGGCGCCGAACGGGCCGATCCACATCCACGTCGCCGAACAGGTGAAAGAAGTCGAGGACTGCCTTGCCTGGTCCGGCGCRCGRCCGGTCGAATKSTTGCTSGCCAACGCCRARRTCGACMAGCGCTGGTGCCTGATCCATGCCACCCATATGACCGACGCCGAAACCATCAGCATGGCGAAAAGCGGCGCCATCGCCGGCCTTTGTCCAATCACCGAGGCCAATCTCGGTGACGGTACTTTTGCCGCGCCATTGTTTGGGGAGCATGGCGGTCGCTTCGGTGTCGGCTCCGATTCCAATGTGCTGATCGGCCTGCCCGACGAATTGCGCCAGCTCGAATATTCGCAGCGCCTTGCCCACCGCGCCCGCAATGTGCTTGCCGTGGCCGGCGGCTCGACCGGCCGTGCGCTGTTCGACGCAGCACTTGACGGCGGCAGCATCGCGCTCGGCGCCGGCGCCTCGCGGATCGCCGCCGGGGCAGCCGCCGATCTCSTCTCGCTCGACGCCAAGACCCCCTCGCTGGCCGGCAAGACCGGCGACGCGATCCTCGACGCCTGGATCTTCGCCAATGGCAGCAAGGTCGACTGCGTCTGGGTGCATGGGCAGAAACAGGTCAGCGGCGGCCGGCATGCCAGGCGCGAAGCCATCGCCGAGCGGTTTCGCAGTGTGATGATGGCGTTGTCGGCATGAGCACGGTTGAGACAGTTGATGCTGACAGTGGCGGCTCGCTGCACCAGCGCATCCTGTCCGACATCAGCGAAAAAATCCTGTCCGGCGCCTGGGCGCCCGGTCATCGCATTCCATTCGAGCACGAGCTGACGACCGAGTACAATTGCTCGCGCATGACGGTGAACAAGGCCCTGTCGCAGCTGGCAAAGGCCGGGCTGATCGAACGCCGCCGCCGTTCAGGCAGCTTTGTCCGCCAACCGCAGTCGCAGGCAGCGGTGCTTGAACTTCACGACATCAGGATCGAGGTCGAAGCGCTTGGCCTACCCTATCGTTACGAGCGGCTGGAGCGCCTGAAGCGGCGCAGCAACGCGGACGACAGAGCGCTGCTCGGCCTGTCCTCAGCAGGGTCACTGCTATGGGTCGAAGGTCTGCATTTTGCCGGCGAGCGGCCATTCGCACTCGAGCAGCGGCTGATCAATCTTTCGGCGGTTCCGGAAGCCGGAGACGAAGAGTTCAGGGAAATCGCCGCCGGGCCCTGGCTGATCGGCCGTGTGCCGTGGAGCGAGGCCGAACACCGGATCCGTGCCATGGCCGCCGATGAGATTGTTGCCGACGCGCTCGACATCGACCCGGGCGCGCCTTGCCTGGTGGTCGAGCGGCGGACATGGAGTGCCGAGCATCCCGTGACGCATGTGCGGTTTATCTATCCCGCGGAAAGCCACACGCTGGTGGCGCGATTCACGCCGTCGCAGGGGTGAGTGATCTCCCCCCTTGTGGGGGAGATGGCCGGCAGGCCAGAGGGGGGCGCCGTAGAGTGCAAACCTCGAATGTGCCTGCCGGGAAACTTGTTTAAAGAGAAAGGCCGGCGGGACAGCGCCCCCCTCTGCCCTGCCGGGCATCTCCCCCACGAG
>NZ_JBFUGJ010000163.1:0-19170 GCF_056402975.1 Mesorhizobium sp. P3_A9
GGTCCTCCCACTTGTCCAGSCCTTGGCCGGGSTGGGACATGATGACCTGCGGRTCCTTCTGGAAGTCSGCSGCCACSACGCGCATCGGAATGYCTTGCTGGACGGCGTCGAAGGCCGACAGCAGATTTCCGCCCATGTAGAAATCGATCTTGCCGGCCAAAAGCATCGGCCGGCCGCTGACCTGCGGGCCGCCCTGCATGATGGTGACGTCGAGACCGCAGGCGGCATAAGTGCCGTCCGCCACGGCCTGGTAGTAGCCGCCATGTTCCGGCTCGGCCAACCAGTTGGTGCCGAAGGTGACCTTTTCATTCGCCGCGGCCCCCAGCGTGCTGGCCGCCAGCAAGGCCACCACCGCGACCGAGATCTTCTGTTTTGCGTACATCGACAACCACCCTCTGTTTGCTCCGGCGCCACGCGCCAGGCTCGACACCAAAGATTCAAGAAGCAAGACACATGCCACCGGCGTCTCGCGCCGGGACCCGCCCGCCTGCACCACAGCCATCTGCGAAAGCCGGAAAGGTCGTGCTGCACCGGAGGCATCGTGCCTATTTTTTGAACGCCTGTCCACAATCGCACGGGCAACATGCACCGCCATCTTGAAGCTGTAGCGCATCCCGCCTTAGGCTGGCGGTATCCAGGAGATTGCCATGTTCAGATTCCTCACCCCGAAGTCGATCAAGCCACCTTTTGCCCGCTACAGCCACGGCGTCGAGGTGCCGCCGGGCAAGCGGCTGGTGCTGTGCTCGGGCCAGGTCGCGATCACGGCGGACGACCAGATTCCCGAGGACGCCGGCGCCCAGGCCGAGCTCTGCTTCCGCAACATCGAGGCGATTCTTGGAGAGGCCGGACTGGGACTCCAGGATATCGTGCGCATCAACGCCTATGTCACCGACCGCGCGCATCTGCGCCCCTATATGGATGTCCGCGACCGGCTGTTTTCGAGCCCGGCGCCGGCCTCGACGCTGATGATCGTCAGCGGATTTGCCCGACCCGAATTCAAGGTCGAGGTCGAAGCCATCGCGGCCGGGTGATCGACAGGAAGCCTGTCCCGCGCTAGGTCTCACCGATCATCGAAGAGGCATGACATGACCGCTGCAAAAAGACGCGTCTGGTGGGGTGACTACCGGACAACAGAATATGCCTCGATCGATCCGGAGGCKACGATCGCCGTGCTGCCGGTGGCGGCGATCGARCAGCAYGGMCCGCATCTGCCWGTCTCGACCGACACCTCGATCATGAAYGGCATGCTYGAMACGGTSATYKCGCGCCTGCCCGRYGATCTCGACATCCGYATCYTGCCSGTMCAGGCGGTCGGCAARTCGAACGAGCATCTGCACGCGCCTGGCACCCTCACCTTGCCGGCAACGACGCTGGTCGAGGCCTGGACCGAGCTTGGCCTGTCGATCGCGCGCGCCGGCGTGCGTAAACTCGTCGTCGTCAACTCGCATGGCGGCAATGAAGAGATTATGGGCATCATCACGCGCGAATTGCGCGTGCGCGAAAAGATGCTGGCGGTGAAGACCAGCTGGCAGCGTTTTGGCCGCCCGGCCGGCATGTACACCGAACTCGAGGACCGCCACGGCATCCATGGCGGCGATGTCGAGACGTCCTTGATGCTGCATTTCCGGCCGGATCTGGTCGACATGGGCAAGGCCGACAATTTCGTTTCCAATGTCGCCAAGGCCGAGAAGGAATTTTCGCTGCTGCGCCACACCGGCACCCACGCTTTCGCCTGGATCGCCAGCGATCTCAACCCCAACGGCGTGGTCGGCGACGCCAGCATCGCGACGGCGGAAAAAGGCCGGCTGACCGCTGAATATCAGGCCGATGGTTTCATCAACCTGCTCAGGGATGTGCGCAAGGCGAAGCTCGCGGAGTGGCTGAAGTAGCCGCCTAGCCACAATTGCGCCTTCGAAAAAAGACTCCCCGCATATGCGATTTTGACAAACTTTGCCAAAATAGATCATACTGGATGGGATATGGAGGCCGATATGGCAACAATGAACGTATCATTGCCCGACCCGATGAAGGATTGGGTTGAGGCGCAAACCGAAACGGGTCGCTACGCCAACGCGAGCGACTATGTGCGCGATTTGATCCGTCGGGATCAGGAGCGCAATGACAACATTGCCGCCATTCAACGCTTTGTCGATGACGGATTGAAGAGTGGCATCGGCAATCGATCCAGGGACGCGCTTTTTACGGAGGCGGTCAAACGCGCTGGAAAGTCACCCGGCAACGGGTAATGGGATTTCGCCTTTCTTTAGCCGCGGAAGAGGACATCGTCGGTATTGCCGAGCAAGGGATACGCCTGTTCGGCGCTGTGCAGGCCAGACAAGTATCATGACGAGTTGTTCGCGATCTTCGACCTGATCGCTGCCAGTCCCCGAATGGCGCGGGAGCGGGTTGAATTGTCGCCGCCAATGCGTATCCATCCCTTCAAGGCCCATCTTGTCGTCTACCGGATCGAAGCCGACGGCGACGTGTTCATTGTCCGGGTACGCCACGGGCACGAAGATTGGGCGCACGAAGGCACTCGATAGTCCTACAATGATGTATGGGCACAGCTAGCCGTCGATCTTCAGCCCAAACGGCGTGCCTTCGAAGGCGTCCGCACCGCGCCCGATCGATTCGATCGCCTCGATCATGCGGCCATTGCGATCCAGCAGCGCGTCGGCCACGGCAATGAGCCGCGGATTGGGTGTCGCCGAGGGTGATAGCGCCCGTAGCGTCCGGGCCAGTTCGGCCTCGTCGCGTTTTGGCGCGAGTGCTGCCGCGATGATGTAGGCCGAGGCGGTCGAGCGGCTGATGCCGGCATAGCAATGCACCACCATGGGCTTGGCCCGGTCCCAGCGGCGCGCGAAATCGAGCAGATTGCGGACATGCTCCTCGCCCGGCATGGTCATGCCGTCCTGCGCCACCGCAATGTCATGCATGACCAGATGCAGGTGGTTTTCCCTGGCTATCGAGGCCGGTCGCGCCACATCGGTTCCGACGGAGAGCAGCGACAGCATGCGGTCGGCGCCGGTCCTTGCCACTGTTTCCTCGATCTTCGCCAGCGAGCAGACATGGATCATCGTTCAAAACCCTTCGATCGATCCTCGCGCCGCGCCGCCCATTCGGCAAGGGCGGATTCGAGCCGCTGCCATTCCTCCTGACTCCCCGGCAGGCCGGCGCGCAGGACATGCGGCCGGTCGGAGAAATGCCGAAGCAGGACGCCGCGCTCGCCCAACGCTGAAAACAGGGCGGCTGCATCCGGCAGGCTGAGATAGCGGAACAATGTGGTGCCGCCCGCGACGGACACGCCGAAACGGGCGAACAGTTCGTCGAGCCGCGCCGCTGCTTCGGCAAGGGATACCCGCATTGCGTCCTGCCAGCCAATATCGGCAAGCGCGCGAATGCCGTATTCCAGCGCCGGACCGGCGACAGCCCAAGGTCCGAACTGCGTCTCCAGCCGTTCCACCGTTGCTGCATCGGACAGCGCGAAGCCAAGCCGCAGGCCGGCCAACCCAAAAAACTTGCCGAACGAGCGCAAAACGACGATGCCGCCCTGATCGACATCACCGGCGAGGCTGTGTTCGCGTGGGCCGACGTCCATGAACGCCTCGTCGACGACCAGCAGCCCGCCTCTGGCGCGCAGCCCGGCAGCCAATGCCAGCAGCCGATCGCGCTCGATGATGCGACCATCCGGATTGTTCGGGTTGACGATGATGGCAAGGTCGGCGTCCGCCAGTGCCGCGAAATCGCTGACTTCGCTCACCTGATGCCCGACGATCGCCGCTGCGCGGGCATGTTCGGCATAGGTCGGCCCCAGCACCAAAGCCTTGCCGGGCCTGACCAGCGAGGCCACGCGCGGCAGCAGGATCTGCGTGCCAGGCGCCGCGACGACATTGGCTGGCGACGGCGCGCCATAGGTGCTGGCCGCGATTTCCGTCAGCTCACGCCCGCGCSCGGCTTCCGGCAATCGCGACAGMGMGGTGGCGGGCAGSTCGAAAAGCGGRTAGGAGTGCGGATTGATACCWGTCGAGAGGTCGACGAAAGGCTGTCGAGCGTTGGGAAAAAGCACCCTCGCCCGGCCAAGACTTCCACCATGGTCCACCGCTCCATCAAGAAGCTTCATGTCAGTCCTGATCGCTTTCCTGTCATTGGCCGTCGAACTCGTCCTAGGTTATCCGGACTGGCTGTTCCGCGCCATCGGCCATCCGGTGACGTGGTTCGGCAGGCTGATATCCTTTCTCGATCGCAGGCTCAACCGCGCCACTGATCCCGACGCCCTGCGTCGCCAACGCGGTGTCCAGGCGCTGCTGGTCATCGTGCTGGTGCCGGCGGTGATTGGCCTTAGCGTGCAGCTTGTCCTGCTCTGGTTCGTTCCGTTCGGGCTATTCATCGCCGCCCTTCTGGCGACATCGCTTCTGTCGCAGAAGAGCCTCTACGACCATGTCGAGGCTGTTGCCGACGCGCTGGACTCGGGTGGCCTCGCCATGGGCCGTGTCGCCGTCTCGCGCATCGTCGGCCGCGATCCCGAAGCGCTCGACCGCGCCGCCGTCTGCCGTGCCGCGATCGAAAGCCTGGCCGAGAATTTTTCCGATGGCATYGTCGCSCCSGCYTTCTGGACCGGTGTYKGCGGMYTGGCSGGCGGTGCCGCCTACAAGGCCGCCAACACCGCCGATTCGATGATCGGCCACCGCACCCCGCGCCACGAGGCCTTCGGCTGGGCCGCCGCACGCTTCGACGACTGGATCAACCTGCCGGCGTCGCGGCTGACCGCACTGCTGATCGTGCTGGCGGCTTTCCTGGTCAGGGATGCCGACCCCCGCAGTGCCTGGCATGCGGTGGGGCGCGATGCGAAAAAACACCGTTCACCCAATGCCGGCTGGCCGGAAGCGGCSATGGCCGGCGCACTTGGACTCGCACTTGCCGGGCCGCGCAGCTATGGCGGCATCGTGATCGATGACGTCTTCATGGGCGAAGGCGGCCGCCGCGACGTCGACAGCGGCGACATCAGGCGGGCGCTGAAACTCTACCGCGTCGCCGACTATCTGCTGATCGTGCTGTTCGGGTTGGTCTCGGCGATCACGGTTCTAGCGTTCTAGAACTCGATCCCTTGCTGCGCTTTCACGCCTGCCGAAAAATGGTGTTTGGTCACGCCCATTTCGGTGACCAGATCCGCCGCCTCGACCAGCGCAGGCTTGGCGTTGCGGCCGGTAACGACGACATGCAGGCCTTCGCGACGCGCCTTGAGCGCACCAACCACCTTGTCGAGATCGAGATAGTCGTAGCGCAGCGCGATGTTGAGTTCGTCGAGCACGACGAGGCTGATCGAGGGATCGGCGATCAACTCCAGCGCCTTGGCCCAGGCAGCTTCCGCCGCCGCGATATCGCGCTTCAGATCCTGTGTTTCCCAGGTAAAACCCTCGCCCATCGCGTGCCAGACGACGCGGTCGCCGAAGGCGGCGAAAGCATCCTTCTCGCCCGTATGCCACTTGCCCTTGATGAACTGGACAACACCGACACGCTTGCCGTAGCCGAGCATTCTGAGCGCCAGGCCGAAGGCGGCCGTCGTCTTGCCCTTGCCCGGACCGGTGTTGACGATCAGAAGTCCCTTCTCGACTGTCTTGCTCGCCACTTCGGCGTCCTGCACCGCCTTGCGCTTGGCCATTTTGGCGCGGTGGCGTTCTTCGTCCTTATCGTCGATGTCGGTCATCTCATTTCACCTTGAGCGGCAGCCCCGCCACCATCAGCAGCACGGTGTCGGCGATCGCCGCGACCTGCTGGTTGAGCCGTCCGGCMTCATCGCGAAAMCGGCGCGCSAGGGCATTGTCAGGCACGATGCCTTGCCCGACTTCGTTTGACACCACGAACCAGGGGCCGCGCGGCCGCGACAGCAAATCCGCCAGCCGCCGGCATTCCAGCTCGAGATCGTGATCTGCCAGCATGTGATTGGTCAGCCACAGCGTCAGGCAGTCGACAAGCACCGGTTGGTTGTCGGGTAACGCCGCCAGCGCGCCCGCGAGGTCGAGCGGTGCGTCGATGGTCGTCCAGCCCTCGCCGCGCCGTGAACGGTGCAGCGCGATGCGCTCACGCATCTCGTCGTCATAGGCTTCAGCTGTGGCGATATAGGCCCATGGCGAGGGCAACGCCGTCGCCAGGGTTTCGGCGTGCGCGCTCTTGCCCGAGGCACCGCCGATGATGAAGGTCAGCTTGCTGCGATCAGGCAAAGCTGTCGCGCAGGCTRGTYGCSGTKCCSGTGAAGCGTCCGCGCACCACGCCGACGACAGCRCCAAGCACCAGCCAGAACACCAGATTGGTCACCGTCACCGCCACCACGAACTGGTGGTGCAGGCCTTCCGGGATCGGTGTTTCGAAGCTGTCGGGCTGCGGCGCGCCGACAATGTGCGGAGCGACGATCAGCGCTACGCCAAGGATGGCCAGCGGCAGCGACTTGCGGAAGGCGATCAGGCCGAGCCCGATGGCGGTCGCTATCACGGTTGCCACCCACCATATCTGGCGCTGCGTGAGGTCGGCCGCCGGCATGGCCGGCAGTTCCGGCGGCAGGCCGAGGCCAGGCGCCAGTGTGAACACGGCAAAGCCGGCCAGACCCCAGAACACGCCCTGGCGCCAATTGCCGATGCCGCCGGCGAATTCCGAAACCGCGACCAGGATCAGCGCGAAGCCGATGCCGGTGACGACATTGGACACGACGYTGAAGGCRAAGCGCTCGAAGCCRTCGGCCGGCGCCCAGCCYTCGTCTTCGGCCGGAGCSGCMGCYTCGGCCGGYGCCGGYGCGGCAGTGCTCATGGCGTTCGATGCCGCAGGAGCGGCAGAGCTCATTGCGTTGCCGCTGGCGGCATCAGTCGGCGCCGCGGCGTGTTCATGCTTATGGCCGCCTTCGGCCTGTTCGTAGACTTCCGCCTTGAGGATCAGCGGCACGGTGGCATAGGCCTGCATGCAGGCGAGGACGACGCCGGCCACGAGCCCTGCGATCGCCGCGATGAACACGACGTTGCGAAACAGATTCATGATGTCAGATCCTCGTCAGTGGCAGGGAAACGCCATCGAATGGCGGTTGTCATGACCGGCATTGTGGACCGCATCGATATGCGAGAAGCCGACAAAGCCGATGATGAAGGTGCCGAGCAGCGCGGCAAGTGCCAGCTGCATGAAGCGCGACTGCGAGGAGACGGAGGCGCCGAGGGAGACGGAAGCAGTAGTCATATCTTGTCCTTTCACCCTCCACCCGAGGGCCTGTCAGTTTTGCCGTCGCCGGCAGGTCTCCTGGCTCGCGGATCAGCGCCCTTCTCCACCTTCCCGAAGACGAATCTTCAGTGGCATATGGAGAGGACTACCGCACACAGTTGCGGGGGCAGCCACGGCATTGGGCAACAAACGAGCCCGCACCGCATTCCCTCTTGGCTCCAAAACGGAACCGACGACTGTATGACTATAGGGAAAATCACGACACGCGGCAAACCAAATTCCGCCGGCAATCAGCGCGATTGCGCCATGCCGACAAGTCCAGTGGTCCTGGGCACGACAATTGACAATCATGCTGGCCGGGTGTCGGCTGGCGTCCTCACAGGAAGCCAGCGATGCAGCCCCCAGCTATGCAGCCCAATGCCAGCGAGCGCGATCCCTATAACGGCCTGACCCGGGCCGAACCGACGCTGCCCTCATCGGCCTATTGGGATGCGGCAGCCTATCAACGGGACCTTGATGCCATCTGGTACAAAAACTGGCTGCTCGTCTGTCGCGAGGCCGATCTGGCCCAGCCGCTGGCCTTCCGCCGATTCCGCATCGGCACGCAGGACATCCTCGTGCTGCGCGACGACACCGGCGAGCTGCGCGCCTTCCACAACACCTGCCGGCATCGCGGCTCGCAGCTTTGCCAGGAGAGCGAGGGCCGGCTGAAGGCACGGCTGATCACTTGCCCCTATCATGCCTGGTCCTATTCGCTGCGCGGCGACCTCGTGCGCGTGCCGTCGAAATCGCTACCGGCCGGCTTCGACAAGGCCGACCACCCGCTCTATCGCGTCGCGCTGTCGGTGTGGCGCGGCTTCGTGTTCATCAATCTGCAGGAGGATGCCGCCGGCTCGGCGCAGGCATCCTTTGATCCCGCCTCCGGCAATCTCGGCAACTGGCCGTTGGAAACGCTGGTCTCGGGCCATGTGCTGCGCAAGGTGATGAACTGCAACTGGAAGATTTTTTGGGAAAACTTCAACGAGTGCCTGCACTGTCCGGGGGTGCACAAGGACCTGTCGCGGCTGGTGCCGATCTATGGCCGCGGCCTGATGAGCCGGCACGACGATCCCGAATGGTCCCGCCACGCCGACAATGACGCGCCGGAGTTTTCTGGCGGCCTGCGCGCCGGCGCTGAGACATGGTCGCGCGATGGCCAGGCGCATGGGCCGGTCTTCCCGGGGTTGACGCAAGCCGAACGTGCCGCCGGCCAGACCTACGCCACCAGCCTGCCCTCGATGTTCATCGTCGGTCATGTCGATTATGTCAGGACCGTGCGCCTGGTGCCGCTCGGCCCCGAACAGACGGAGCTTGTCGCCGAATGGCTGTTCGCGCCCGACGCGCTGGCCGCGACCGACATCGACAACATCGTTGCCTTCGGCACACAGGTGCTGGAAGAGGATGCGGCGATCTGCGAGGTCAACCAGAGGGGCCTGCGCTCGATGCGCCACGAAGCCGGCGTGCTCATGCCCGAGGAATACGACCTGCACCGTTTCCACAACTGGGTGCGCGAGCGCCACGCAGCGCTTTCGCCGTGATCCTTCACAAAGACTTCGGCAGATACCGCCAGGTGACAAAGCCGCAAACCGCCGCCAGCAGGCTGAGCGTGACGAACACCGATCCCAGTCCGAAAAAGATCAGCACCACGGAATAGACCAGTGGCGGCGTCAGTTCGGAAAAGTCGAGATAGGTGCGGTAGACCGCCGCCATCTGCGCCCGCTCATAGGAGCGCACCGAGCGCATGAAGGCGGTMGAGCCSAGTGCRTCRAGCGCRATGGTRAAGAACGCGCCRCMRAGCARRAAAGCGCCGGTGAGCAACGGCGCGGTCGCTCCCACCGTGCCCGCAGCCAGCAGCATCGCCGACATGGCGAAATAGGCAAAGGTCATGGTCTTGCGGCCGCCGAAGCGTTTTCCCGCCTTGCCCCAGAAGATCGCCATGAACAGCAGCGCATTGCCGGCCGAAACCAGCAGGCCACCGGCCAGTTCGCCCTCGCCGGTGATCACCATGAACAGCGGTCCGTAGACGAAGAATGTCGACCAGAAGCAGGAGCGGCCGAAGGCGATCAGCCAGGCGAGCCTGAGCCTCGGCTGCGCGATGAAGCGGCCGATATTGGCGAGCGGGTTGGCCGGCCGGGTCTTGCCGGGCCGGATCGACTGGTTGTCGCCCAGCCGATAGGTCCAGAACAGCGCCAGCAGGGCAAACGCGAACACCGCCACCGCGCCATGAGCTGCATAGATGCCGAAGCGTGTGTAGAGGAAGATGCCGAGCGTCGGCCCACCGGTCCAGGCGAACATCGACCACGCCATGCGCAGCGATTCGGCCTGCATGAAGTCGGTCTTGCGGATGTGGTCCATGATGTAGAGGTTGAGCGTGATCGAAAGCGCGCTGGCACCCATGACGCGGCACAGCATGCCGGCCAATTGCCCGGCCAGCGTATGGGTGACGAAAAACAGCGAGCCGATGGCGAGCAGGCAGGCGCCGGCCGTGTAGACCCAGCGCCGGGCAAAACGGCGGATCAGCATCGGCATGAACAAGGTCACCGACAGGCCGAGCAGCGCCACGATGGTGTAGAGAATCGAGACGATCTGCTCGTTGTGGAGGATTTCGTAGGCCTGGATCGGGATGACGCTCGACACCGTGGCGCGGGCGAAGGATTCGACCGCATAGAGCGAGGCRAARGTGCGCGCATCCGCGGCCTTGAGAGCGGGGAGCCAGATCGGATGGCGCACATGGGTCGACATTGCTTCCCCAAAGCAGAATCACCGCTCAAATCTGCCGTGGTCATTCCCGGGCGATTAAGAGGAAACCGACGCATAACCGGCAAAAAGCGAAACCGGTCAAAGGCTTCCCGGCTCTGGCCTAAGGCTTGGGCCGCGGTCTTCTTTTGCCCCGCCCAACCGTGATAGTCCTCAGGCGGGGCTGAATCAGATCGCGAGACCATGACCATCGACACGCCGACCGCACCCGTTCCGGAACCATCCAGGCGCATCGTCGCCATCGACATCGTGCGCGGCATCGCGCTGCTGGCCATGGCGAGCTACCATTTCACCTGGGATCTGGAATTCTTCGGCTACACCGACCCAGGCCTCACCGCCTTCGGCTGGTGGAAGATCTACGCACGCTGCATCGCGTCGACCTTCCTGTTCCTGGTCGGCGTCAGCCTCTACCTAGCGCACGGCCGGCAAATCCGCTGGAACGGCTTTTGGAAGCGTTTCGCCATGGTTGCCGGGGCGGCGATCGCCATTTCGGTGGTCACCCGCATCGCGACGCCGGATGGATTCATCTTCTTCGGCATCCTGCACGAGATCGCGCTCGCCAGCCTGCTTGGCCTCGCCTTCCTGCGGCTGCCGGCCCTGCTGACGCTTGTCGTTGCCGCGATCGTCATCGCGGCACCCGTCTACCTGCGCTTCGAGGCCCTGGATCACCCCTGGCTGTGGTGGATCGGCCTGTCGGCGATCAATCCACGCTCCAACGATTATGTGCCGCTGTTCCCGTGGTTCGGCGCGGTGCTTGTCGGCATCGGCGTGGCGAAACTCGCATCCGCGTCCGGTATACAAGCGCGGCTGGCAAGCCTGGTGCCCGGCCGCTGGGCCAATCCGCTGCTCTTCATCGGCCGCCATAGCCTCGCCTTCTACCTGATCCACCAGCCGCTGCTGATCGGCTGCGTCTGGCTGTTTYCGCAGGTCATGCCGGCCCAGGTCGAAACCCCACAGGTCAATTTCCTGAAAACCTGCCAGCGCTCGTGCGAACAGACGCGCAACGCAACCTTCTGTTCCAGCTATTGCGGCTGCATGCTGACGACGATCGAGGGCGAGGCCACGCTTGATCGGCTCGAGAACAACGACCAGAGTGCGGAATTCCGGGCGCATCTGGGCGATCTGGCCGCCAGTTGCACGGCCCAGACCGAAGACAAGATGGACGAGGGAGGAACGCAATGACCGAAACTCAACCGAAGCCCGGGGGGATCCCATGGCCGCCGGTGATCTACTGCGCGGCGATCGCCATCAGCATCATCCTCGGCATGCTCTATCCCCTGCCCTGGATCGGCGACCTGCTGGGCGACCTGCTGTTCGCCGCCGGCTGGGTGGCGCTGTTGGGCGTCGCCGCACTCTGGTTCACCGCCATCCGCAGCATGATGCGGGCCAAGACCACGCTCAACCCCAACGCGGTACCCGAACACCTCGTCACCACAGGCCCCTTCGGCATCACCCGCAACCCGATGTATCTGGCCAACACGCTGATGTTGATCGGCGTCGCCTTTGTCTCGGGGATTGTCTGGTTCCTGCCGCTGGCGTTCATCGCCGCCTTCGCCACGCAGAAGGTCGCCATCGAAGGTGAGGAAAAGGTGCTGGCGGCGAAGTTCGGCAAGAAATACCGGGATTACGCCAAACGCGTGCGGCGCTGGATTTGACCAGCGCTACGTGTTGACGCCAAGCTCCACCAGCCGCTCCACGCAGGACTCTTCGGCCTGGTCGAGTTCGGCCAGCGTCTCTTCGAGATCGCGGCGCTTTTGTCTCAAATCCTCGCGCTTTTCCTCGATGCGCTTGATCATCAGCTTGAGTTGACCGACCTCGCCGGGCGGCTCCTTGTACATCTGGATGATTTCGCGGATTTCGTTGATCGAGAAGCCGAGCCTTTTGCCGCGCATGATCTGCCGGATGAGATGGCGGTCGGACGGGCGAAACAGCCGTGTGCGGCCGCGCCGTACCGGCTGCACCAGCCCCTCGTCCTCATAGAAGCGCAACGTCCGCGTCGACACGTCGAATTCGCGGGTCAGCTCAGTGATCGAATAATATTCCCGCATTGCCACTCCCGCACGCCGAAACCCCTGGCGATCGCCATGCGGCGTCGCCTTCTGTCCCGAACCAAACCCTTGCCACGCCGGAATCGATGCAGCACCCCGCGCGAGCCTCGCACGGCATTTACGTAAAAGTCAATTGAGGGCGCTTGCCTTCACGGCACGGCGAACCACCAGGTGGCAAGGCCGAGGAAGGCGAAGAAGCCGACGACATCGGTGACCGTCGTGACGAATACCGCCGAAGCCACCGCCGGATCGATCTTGAACCGGTCGAGCAGCAGCGGGATCAGGATGCCGGCAAGTGCGGCGACGAACATGTTGATAATCATCGCCGCCGCGATGATGCCACCCAGATTCGGATCGCGAAACCAGGCCGCCGCGACGATGCCGATCAGGATGGCGAAGATGATGCCATTGATGAAGCCAACGCCCATTTCGCGGCGGATGATGCGGCCCGCATTGTAGATGTCGAGATCCCTGGTCGCCAGCGCCCGCACGGTGACGGTCATGGTCTGCGAGCCGGCATTACCGCCCATGCCGGCGACGATCGGCATCAGCACGGCAAGCGCCACGATATGCTCGATCGTGCGGTCAAACAGGCTGATCACCGACGCCGCCAGGAATGCCGTCAAGAGATTGATCAGCAGCCAGGGAACGCGCGAGCGCGAGGTCGAAAAAATGCTGTCGGAAAGCTCTTCGTCGCCGACGCCGCCCATGCGCAGCAGATCCTCTTCCGCCTCCTGCTGGATGACGTCGACGACATCGTCGATGGTCAGCACGCCGACCAGCCGCTCGTTCTCATCGACGACGGCGGCCGACAGAAGATCATACTGCTCGAACTCCCGCGCGGCCTCTTCCTGGTCCATGGTGGCCGGAATGAGATGGCGCGTCTCGTGCATGACCTCGCCGACCTTGACCGTGCGCTTGGTTCGCAGGATCTGGTCGAGGTCGATCGCGCCGAGCAGCTTGAAAGTCGGGTCGATGACAAAAATCTGGCTGAAGCGCTCAGGCAGGTTCTTGTCCTCGCGCATATAGTCGATGGTCTGGCCGATGGTCCAGAACGGCGGCACCGCGACAAACTCGGTCTGCATGCGCCGCCCGGCGGTCTCTTCGGGATAGTCGAGCGAGCGGCGCAGTCTGATCCGTTCGGTGAACGGCAGCTGCGACAGGATTTCGTCCTGGTCTTCCTTTTCGAGGTCTTCGAGAATGTAGACGGCATCGTCGGAATCAAGGTCTTGCATACCCTGGGCGATCTGCGCGTTGGGCAGGCTGTCGACGATGTCSCGGCGGATCGCCTCGTCGACCTCGGTCAGCGMGGAAAAGTCGAAATCGGTGCCTAGAAGTTCGACCAGGGCGCGACGCTGTTCGGGATGCAGCGCCTCGAGCAGATCGCCGAGTTCCGACTGGTGCAGGTCGTCGACTTCATGCTTGAGGGCCGACGTATCGCGGTCGGCGATCGCAGCCCCGATCTGGGCAAGGAAGGACGAAAGGACCGCACCGTCCTCGCCATAGATGTCGGCGTGGGCGTCCTCAGCCGCCCTGGCGGAGGTCGTCTGCTTGTCCTCCACCAGCGCCTCCCGCCATCCCGGAAAAATTGCATCTCAGGTCTAGAGCATCGGACCTTAAAGCGGAAACCGGTTTCGTGGAAATCCGATGCATCTCGCGTGCAGACGCGATTCGATTTGAGAACTTATCGCTCTAAGGCACGGAATATCAAACGAAACGCCTATTCCACGCCACTCGGTGAGCGTATCGCGGATGCCTGACCTGGCAATGCCAATCCCATCAAAAACCAGCGAACCCAGCTTCAGACGGCGCGACAGCCGATGTCGCTGGGGAAAGAGCACCCCAGCGCGATTGGGGCAGAATTGTCATGATACCGGTCCAGGCCTGAAACCTGGGCCTCAGAGTTGCGGCACCCAGGACAAAAACGGCCCTTGAACAGCAAGCCCGGGAAAACGAGCAAGGCAATCGGCGACCGGCGCATGCGCATTGTCGTCGCCGAGCGCAATCCGTTCGTCATATCGGCACTGCGCGAAATGCTCGAATGCGACGGCCGCTTCGAATTGCTGAGCACCGTGCAGAGCGGCAAGCAATT
Organism: Mesorhizobium sp. P3_A9; assembly: GCF_056402975.1. NCBI lineage: Bacteria > Pseudomonadati > Pseudomonadota > Alphaproteobacteria > Hyphomicrobiales > Phyllobacteriaceae > Mesorhizobium > Mesorhizobium sp. P3_A9. The sequence goes on from NZ_JBFUGJ010000163.1 coordinate 14,134, forward strand.
CCTGGAACTGGCTGACAAGGGCGGGTTCGACGTCGCCATCATCGGCTGGAAGCTCTCCGACATGGACGGCGCTGACGTGCTGGCGGAGGTCCAGAGCCGCAAGCTCGATGTGCGCATCACCGTCTTTTCCAACGACCACGACATCGGCATCCTGAAGCAATGCGTGCGGCTCGGCGCCCAGGGCTACTGTTTCCAGTTCGACGATCCAGCCATCATCTTCGACACGATCCTGGCCGTCGCGCATGGCCGCATCTGCATCCCCTATATCGACATCAACAAGGTCAACGACACGCCGCTGGCGCAGCTCACGGTGCGCGAGCGCGAGCTGCTCGCGGTGCTTTCCGATGGCTGGACCAATCTGCAGATCGCGACGCGGACCGGCATTTCCGAGAACACGGTGAAGTACCACCTCAAGAATCTCTACGACAAGCTCGACGTCCGCAACCGGGCGATGGCCGTTGCGCTCTATTCGCGCGAGCGGCGCACCCAGAAGCAGCCTTTCGGGTAGGCCAGGCTTGTACCCAGCCGGGTAGGCTTACCGGGTAGTCCGAACCCACCCGCGCGCGGCGAGATCTTACCCGCTGAGGTGTTGCCGGCATTAGCCGTCGAAACGAAACTCCCCATCACCGCTTTGCTGGATCAGGAGGAGTTCGCATCATGGCCGGTTTCACCCATCTTTTCATTCCCGGGCCGACCAACATTCCCGAACAGGTCCGGCAGGCGATGAACCTGCCGATGGAGGACATGCGCGCCGCATCCTTCCCCGATCTAACTCTGCCGCTGTTCGAGGACATCAAACGGGTCTTCAAGAACGAGACCGGCCGCGTCTTCATCTACCCATCCTCCGGCACCGGCGCCTGGGAAGCGGCGATGACTAATGTGCTCAGCCCCGGCGACCGCGTGCTGATGTCGCGATTCGGCCAGTTCTCGCATCTGTGGGTCGACATGGCCGAGCGCCTCGGCTTCGAGGTCGATGTCATCGACTGCGAATGGGGAACCGGCGTCCCGCTCGAGCTTTATGCCGAGCGGCTGAAGGCGGACAAGACGCACCGCATCAAGGCCGTCTTCTGCACGCAGAACGAGACCGCGACCGGCGTGACCAGCGACGTCGCCGGCTGCCGCGCCGCACTCGATGACGCAAACCACCCTGCCCTGCTCTTCGTCGACGGCGTGTCGTCGATCGGCTCGATCGACTTCCGCCAGGAAGAATGGGGCGTCGACTGCGCCGTCAGCGGCTCGCAGAAGGGTTTTATGCTGCCCGCCGGCCTCGGTTTCCTCTCGGTCAGCAAAAAGGCGCTTGTCGCTTCGAGGACCGCCACCCACCGGCGCTGCTTCTTCTCCTTCGAGGACATGATCCGCGCCAACGATGCCGGCTATTTCCCCTATACGCCGGCGACGCAGCTGCTGCGCGGCCTGCGCGCCTCGCTCGACCTGATCACCGACGAAGGGCTGGACAACATCTTCGCCCGTCACCATCGCCTGGCCGAAGGCGTGCGCAAGGCGGTCGACGCCTGGGGCCTGAAACTCTGCGCCAGGGCGCCGAAATGGCACTCCGACACCGTCAGCGCCATCCTWGTGCCGGAAGGCATCGAYAGCGGCGACGTCGTCAAGCRSGCCTACSRSAMMTACCAGACSTCGCTCGGYGGCGGCCTCAACAAGGTGTTCGGCAAGGTYTTCCGCATCGGCCATCTCGGYTGGCTGAACGAGGTGATGGTGCTSGCCTCGCTGTCGGCGGCSGARATGGCGCTGCTCGAYTGCGGCGTCARGCTGGCGCCGGGCTCCGGCGTCGGCGCTGCCATTCAGCATTTTCGCGCCTCGGCCGCGGTGCCGGTCGCCAAAGCCGCCTGAGGGAGCCGACGATGAGCCACACCATCAACCATCTCAGGAAATTGCGGCTGCAGCGCAGCGAACTGGCCGTTCCCGGCTCMAGCCCGGAAATGATCGACAAGGCGGCGAACAGCGCCGCCGACTTCGTCTTCCTCGACATCGAGGACGCGGTCGCGCCGCCCGATAAGGAGCGCGCCCGCAAGAACATCATCCAGGCGCTCAACGACATCGACTGGCGCGCCAAGGGCAAGACCGTCTCGGTGCGCATCAATGGGCTGGACACCCATTACATGTACCGCGACGTGGTCGATGTCATGGAGCAGGCCGGCGACCGGCTGGACACTATCCTGGTGCCTAAGGTCGGTGTGCCGGCCGATCTCTAYATGGTCGARGCCATGGTCAACCAGATCGAGATGGCCAAGGGCTTCAAGACCCGTGTCGGCCTCGAAGCGCTGATCGAGACCGCGCTCGGCATGGCCAATGTCGAGGCGATTGCCGCCACGCCAGGCCGGCTGGAGGCCATGCATTTCGGCGTTGCCGACTATGCGGCAAGCTGCAAGGCGCGCACCGTCAACATTGGCGGCCTCAACCCCGATTACCCCGGCGACCAATGGCATTTCGCGTTGTCGCGGATGACCGTCGCCTGCCGCGCCTACGGCCTGCGCGCCATTGACGGGCCGTTCGGCGATTTCTCCGACCCAGAAGGCTACATCGCCGGCGCCAGGCGCGCCGCCGCACTCGGCATCGAAGGCAAGTGGGCGATCCACCCCTCGCAGATCGCGCTCGCCAACGAGGTCTTCTCGCCGCCGGAAAAAGAGGTCACCCGCGCCAGGCGCATTCTTGARGTGCTSAAGGAGGCYGAGGCGCAGGGCAAGGGRGCRGCGGCSCTYGACGGCAAGATGATCGACGCSGCRTCGGAACGCATGGCGCGCAATGTTTTGGTGGTCAACGAGGCAATCGAACGGGCCAGTCACGCCCGCGTCGCCACGCACTGACCGTTCAGGGAGGACAAAATGGACATCCACGAATATCAGGCCAAGGAACTGCTCGCGCGCCACGGCGTGCACGTGCCGCGCGGCGGGCTGGCCTATAGCCCCGAGCAGGCAACGTATCGGGCACGCGAGATCGGCGGCGGCAAATGGGTGCTGAAGGCGCAGGTTCATTCCGGCGCCCGCGGCAAGGCCGGCGGCATAAAACTGTGCGCCAATGACGAGGAGATCTCGAGTGCTGCCGAAGCGATGCTCGGCCGCAAGCTGGTGACCCAGCAGACCGGCCCGCGCGGCAAGCTGATCTCCAGGCTCTATCTCGAGGAAGCCGTGGACATCGCGCAGGAGCTCTATGTCGGCTTCGTGCTCGACCGCAAGGAAGAGCGCGTCATGATCGTGGCGTCGGCCGCCGGTGGCATGGAAATCGAGGACATCGTCGAGAAGGCCCCCGATTCCATCCTGCGCACATCGGTCGACCCCGGCGTCGGCATGCAGCGTTTTCAGGCGCGCGAGATCGCCTTTGGGCTCGGCCTCGACCACAATCTGATCGGCAAGGCGACCGAGACCATCTTCAGCTGCTACCAAGTGTTCCGCGATTACGACGCCTCGATGCTGGAGATCAATCCGCTCGTGGTGACGCGCRACGGCAACCTGATCGCGCTCGACGCCAAGATGTCGTTCGACGAGAACGCGCTGTTTCGCCGGCCTGAAATCTCCGAGCTGCGCGACAAGAGCCAGGAAGACCCGCGCGAAACCTTCGCCAGCGACCGCGGCCTCTCCTATGTCGGCTTGGACGGCAATATCGGCTGCATCATCAACGGCGCCGGGCTGGCCATGGCGACCATGGACATGATCAAGATCGCCGGCGGCGAGCCGGCCAATTTCCTCGACATCGGCGGCGGCGCCTCGCCCGAGCGGGTGGCGAAATCCTTTCGCGCCGTGCTTGGCGACAAGAATGTCGAGACCATCCTGGTCAACATCTTCGCCGGCATCAACCGCTGCGACTGGGTCGCCGAGGGYGTCATCAAGGCGATMCGCGARGTCGGCGTCAACGTACCGCTGGTGGTGCGGCTCTCCGGCACCAAGGCCGAGGAAGGTCGCCGCATCCTGGCCGATTCCGGCGAGGCGGTGATCGTCGCCGACACGCTGGCCGAAGCAGCCGAAAAAGCCGTCGCCGCCTGGCGCGCGGCCACCAAGAAAAAAGCAGCCTGAGGGAGGTCGAGAAAATGGCAATCCTGCTCAACCGCAGCACCCGCGTCATCGTCCAGGGTTTTACCGGCAAGATCGGCAGCTTCCATGCCGAGGACATGAAACGCTACGGCACCAAGCTGGTCGGCGGCGTCACCCCCGGCAAGGGCGGCCAGACGCATCTCGGCCTGCCGGTCTTCAACACGGTCAAGGGCGCGGTGCGCGAGACCCGCGCCGAAGCCAGCATCGTCTTCGTACCGCCGCCCTTCGCCGCCGATTCGATCATGGAGGCGGCGGACGCCGGGATAAAGCTCTGCGTCTGCATCACCGACGGTATCCCGTCGCAGGACATGATGCAGGTCAAGCGCTACATGCTGCGCTACCGCTACGAAGACCGCATGCGGCTGATAGGCCCGAACTGCGCCGGCGTCATCACGCCGGGACAGGCGCTGATGGGCATCATGCCGGGCAGCATCTATCTCCCTGGCCGCGTCGGCATTGTCGGCCGCTCCGGCACGCTGGGCTACGAGGCGGCATCACAGATGAAGTCGCTCGGCATCGGCGTGTCGACCAGCGTCGGCATCGGCGGCGATCCGATCAACGGCTCGTCCTTCAAGGACATGCTGAAGCTGTTCGAGCACGACGACGACACCGACGCCGTGGTGATGATCGGCGAGATCGGCGGACCGCAGGAAGCCGAAGCCGCGATCTGGGCCCGCGACAACATGCGCAAGCCGCTGATCGCCTACATTGCCGGCCTCTCCGCCCCGAAAGGCCGCCGCATGGGCCACGCCGGCGCCATCATCTCGGCCTTCGGCGAGTCGGCGCAGGAAAAGGTCGAAATCCTGAAAGAGGCCGGGGTGATCATCGTGCCGACGCCGTCGTCGTTTGGTGAGGTGGTTGCCGATACGTTGTCGCGGATGAAGAAGGCGGCGTAACCTTCACGAACAGGCGGCCTGAGGGCCGTTGCCAACCACGAGGCGGCGCAATCTGAATGCGCCGCCCAGCGGTCTCTTCCAAATAGTCGAGCAGCCCA
>NZ_JBFUGJ010000164.1:0-13007 GCF_056402975.1 Mesorhizobium sp. P3_A9
GCCCTGTCCCTGTTCCGCAAGCCGCCTGAAGCCGACGCGGCCGATACCGGTCAATCCCGAGCCGGTCAATCACAGGCCGACCCGAATGAGATCGTCGAGGTCAATGGCTGGATCCTGAAGCGGAGCGACCTGGCATGATCTTCGACAGCTATGAGGCGTATCGCGCCGTCGACTTCAAACCCAAAGTCTGCATCCTCGGTTCCGGTCCGGCCGGCACCACCATTGCCCGCAAGCTGGGTGCCGCCGGCATCCCGGTCGTGGTGATGGAGGCCGGCTCGCGGGACTTCAGCGACGAGTCGCAGGATTTCTACCGTGGCACCACGGTCGGCGATTTCTATTTCGACCTCGACATCACCCGGCTGCGGTTCATGGGCGGCAGCTCCAACCACTGGGCCGGCTGGTGCAGGGTGCTCGACAAGCAGGATTTCGAACCGAAGGCCTGGGCACCCGACACTGGCTGGCCGATCCGCCGCGCCGACATCGAGCCCTATCTGCCCGAAGTGCACGATATCCTCGAACTTCCGGATTTCCGCCCGGATGTGCCGGTCTCGGACGACATACGCTGGGTTCAGCTGATCAAGAGCCCGGCTGTGCGCTTCGGCGAGAAATTCGCCGACGAGCTGGACAAGAGCCGCAACATCGCCGTCGTGCTCAACACCTATGCCACCGAGCTTGCCGGCGACGGCAAACGCGTGACCGGCGCCAAACTGTGGTCTAACGGCCAGGATGCCGGCTCGTTCAGCGCCGATTATTTCATCGTCTGCACCGGCGGGCTGGAGAATTCACGGCTGCTGCTGTGGTCGAACCAGCGCTCCAATGGCGGCGTCGTGCCGAACGCCACGGCGCTCGGCCGCTACTGGATGGAACACCCGACCTTCGAGGGCGGCAATGCCATCCTGGCCGATTACGGCGAGTTCGAGGTCGATGCCGTCAACGAGGCCTTCTTCTCGCCGACGCTTGCCGCGATGGAGCGCCTGCAGATCATGAATTTCGGCATCAGGCTGATCGAGACACCCTATGCCGGCGTCAAGCATGTGATTGCCGACCTCGCCTGCACGGCGCCGGACATGGCCGAATGGGTCGCCTATCAGCTTAGCCAGAACCTGCGCTGCGCGGCCCAGCTCTACGTCGCCTGGGAACAGGCGCCGCTGGCCTCCAACCAGATCGAACTGTCGAAGACCGATGTCGACCATGCCGGCGTGCCGCGCATCGAGCTGCACTGGAAGAAATCGGCACTCGAACGCCGCACGCTTGTCGAAGGCCTGAAGCTGTTCGGCACGACACTGATCGAGAAGGATCTCGGCCGTGTCCGTCTCATGGACTGGATCGCCAATGGCGAGGATTATCCGACCAACGAGGAGACCGCTGGCCACCATCACATGGGCGGCACGCGCATGGGCACCGACGTGACCAGGAGCGTGGTGGACGCCAACTGCAAGGTGCACGGCATGGACAATCTCTATGTCGGCGGCTCCTCCGTGTTCTGCACATCCGGTCAAGCCAACCCGACGACGACGATCACCGCGCTGGCCTGCCGGCTGGGGGATCATCTGAGCAAGGTGGTCTCCGTCTGAGCTGTCAGGGATATCCGCGCCTGTGATGGGCGCGGTGGCCGGTCAGATCAGCGGCTTCTCGAGCGGCGCCAGATCGGCACGGTAACGCGTCATGGCGCGGGTCGTGCCGGAGCCGAAGCGGATGAAGAAAGGCAGCGTCAGGTCGCGCAGGAACAGAGCAACGCGGCCCTTCACCTGCTTTTGCGAGCCGATGCGCCGGCTGACCTTGACGATGTGTTCGACGCGGTCCTGGCGCAGCGCCTGAAAGGTCGCGAAAGCCTGCGCCGGCAACGGCGTCGCATCCAGGCACGCGGCCAGCACCACGGCATCCTCAATGGCCATCGACGCACCCTGCCCGGAATGCGGCGAGACGGCGTGCGCGGCATCGCCCAGCAGAACCACCCGGCCAGTGTGCCATTGCGGCAGATGCAGCATGTCGAACACCGGATAGGTGCGCGGGATTTGCGTGATGGTGTCGACGATCTGGCGGATCGTCCTGGGGTCGCCGGCGTGCAACTGGCGAACGGTTGCCGCCAGATGGATGGGATCGGGTCTCGCCAGGGCAGCATCCTCGTCGAGCGGGAAGGACGAGAACCATAGTACCGGCCCGTCACCTGGTTTCATGTAGCCGAAGAAGGCTCTCTTGCCGAACACCATATGCATCAGGCCTTCGGTCGGCTCGACAAAAGGGAGTTCTGCCACGCCGCCGACGCCGGTCAGCCCGGTGTAGACAGGATCCGGGGAGGCCGGAAAACAAAGGCGGCGGACGCGTGACCAGACACCATCGCAGCCGGCCAGCCAGGCGGCATCGACCGTCGTGCCGTTGCCGAAGGCCAGGCGCACAGCCTCCGGCTGCTCTTCGATATTGGCAAGCGCATGGCCAAAACGGATATCGGCGCCAAGCGCCAGCGCCTCGTCCAGCAGCGCGCCAAGCAGGTCCGAGCGCCGCAGCGTGACGCTTTCGGCGCCGGCGACGCGCATCGATTGGCGTTCGTCGAGATGGATGAGACGGCGCCCGGCGGCGTTCATGATCTCGAAGCCAAGTGTTGGAGTGCCCAGCGCGCTGACGCGCTCGGCAAGCCCAAGCGCGCGCAAGGCATTGATGCCGTTGGGCGCCAAAGTGAGGAACGCGCCTTCGCTCAATGCCTCGCGCGACCGTGCCTCGAACAGGCAGACGCCAAACCCTTGCCGGCGCAGCATGACGGCAAGGGCCAGCCCGGCAACGCCGGCGCCAATGATGGCGACCGGCAATGCCGAGGGGATGGTGACGGCCATCGTTACAGGCCGTAGATGGCGATGCGCACCAGCACGGCTGCGGCGGCAAGCGCCACAAGCAGGATGCCGAGGCCGATGGGAGAGCCCCAGCCATACCATTCCATCGCCAGCTTGGCGTATTTGAATTCATCCTCGTGCGAGAGAGGGGTACGTTGTTGAATCAAGCTCATTTTTCACTCCTGGTCCGCGGCTCGCTCTTGCCTTGTCCAAACCGCGGCCGCATATTGCTGTAATGGTCTAAATGTTAGACGGATTGATAGTTAGATGATCGAAATAAATTCGTCAAGCGACAATCGCGACGACATGACGAGGACGATCGGCCTTGCCATCATGCAGTGGCAGGACGCGACGCAGGCCTATGACGAAGCGGTGGGGACGCGGCTYGGGCTGAACATGGCSGAACGCCATTGCATCGGGCTGCTYTATGGCGGCCCGCAATCGGCYGGYGCGRTTGCSACCGCRACYGGSCTGACACCGGCMGCGGTGACGGCGCTGATCGACCGGCTGGARGCGCGCGGCCTGCTSACGCGCACGCGCAGTCTCGAGGACAGGCGCAAGGTGGTGATCGAAGCGACCGAGGCGACACGGGAGCTGTCGGCGCGCTATTACGGCGCCATCGCGCAGGAGGGTGAAAAAGTGATCGCCACCTTCAGCGACGCTGAGCTCGCGACCATATCGCGCTTCGTCAACGCCGCGCTCGACCTGCAGCGCGMCCAGYTKGCGCGGCTGAAGGCCGAGGGGYCGGACAKCCCCGGGCGATAGGGATGCGATGTGTTCGTGGCGCTACTGCAAAYGTCGGCAGRGARCGSGACTATTTCGGCTGGACCCCATAGGCGACRAGAAACGCCTCCACCGAGGCATCCGCGTGCCGTTCAAGTTCGGCCTTGGAKCGCCGGTTGCTTCCMGTGAACATGGCTTCRTTCATSGGRATCCAAAGRAGCATYCCAAAAAAATGGCTGGCTGCCAGATAGGGGTCRCTGGTTTGTATCAGTCCTCGACTGGTGAGCTTTTGAAAGCAGGACGCCATCGAGGCAAGCATGCGCTCAAAACCCTTTTCGTACCAACTGCGGCCAAGCTGCGGCATTCGATCCGCATTGGCGATAATCAAGCGCCGCAGCTTCAACAGCTCTTCATCCATGAGCGTCGTTATCAAACATCGAGCCAGCTGCTGCAGGCCACCCTCCATGAATTTCGACTCGGAAAGCAGCGTCGTCACGGATTCGATGATGTCGTTGGCCTGGGTAGCGGTTGCCAGAACGACCTCGCCGAAAAGCGTCTCCTTGTCGGTGAAATGCTTGTAGACGGTCTGCTTGGAAGCCCTCGCCTTGGTGGCGATTTCTTCCATGCTGGTTCCATCATAACCCTTGCCGATGAACGCCGCCGTGGCCGCCTGGATGATTTCTCGATCCTTGCGTGCTGACCTGGTCTCACCGTCAATTTCCATGGAATCCTCCTGACCAGTACTAGACGGTACCGTTCCCGTATGGTAGCTACGACAACAGTACTAGACTGACTAGTACCAGTCAACGAAAGCAGGGCTTAAGCCGATGAGCAAAATGATCTTCGTCAATCTACCGGTGCGCGATCTGCAGGCAGCGACCAACTTCTATCTCGCGATCGGCGGCACGCTGAATCCGCAGTTCTCGAACGACCAGGCCAGTTCGATCATGTTCTCGGACTCCATTGGGGTCATGTTGCTGACGCACCAGCATTATAGCCAGTTCACAGCGCGGCAGATCGGCGACGCCAAGCGTGACAGCCAGATGCTGATCGCGCTCACCACCGACAGCAAGGACGAGGTCAATGCCGTGATCGAGAAGGGTGTGGCGGCAGGCGGCCGCGCTGATCCCAATCCAGCGCAGGATCTCGGCTTCATGTTCAACCGCCACATTGAGGACCCCGACGGCAACGTCTGGGAGTTCCTGTGGATGAACCCTGCCGCTATGCAATAGCCCAGCGGGACCAAAGCGTCTAAAGCGCGTCGCGTTGAAACGGATTCATGCGACGCGCCTAAACACTGGTGCCGGATTTGCTAGACCGTCGCCGGGTCGAGCGCCGGCTGCCCCTTGCGGCGGGCTACGATCGCCGCAAAGTCGGCCGTCTGGAAGGCATCACGCAAGGCGTCGAAGGACGGCAGCACGAAATARGCGCGCTGGAACTTGTCGATCTCGTARCYGGTGCGCATYACCGTYTCSAGRTCGAASGGSACRTGGTGGGCATCCTTGCTGTCGACGGCGAATTGCAGTTCGGTAAAGGACGACATCAGGCCGGCGCCAAAAGCCTTCAGCGGCTGGCCGGCCTCCTGCATCAGCCCGTATTCGGCTGTGTACCAGTAGAGCCGGGTGATCATCTCGTCGCCGCCGAGCGCGATGATGTCGCCGGCCTTTTTGCCATACATCTGCATGAAATCGGCGAATACCGGCTGCGACAGCACCGGCACGTGGCCGAAGAAATCGTGGAACATGTCCGGCTCGACGATGTAGTCGAGCTCCTGCCTGGTGCGCAGCCAGTTGGTGACCGGGAAGCGGCGGTTGGCGAGATGATCGAAAAAGGGAGCGGCCGGGATGAGGCCCGGCACAGCGACGATCTCCCAGCCGGTCAGTTTGCGCAGCTTGGCGCTGACATCCTCGAAATCGGGAATGCGGTCGAGCAGACCGAGCTTTTCGACGCCGTCGAGGTAGGAATGATGGGCGAGCTTGCGCGTCAGCTTGGTCTGGCGGTCGCACAAAGTGCGCCACACCGCCTGTTCCTCGGCGCTGTAGTCGTAGCCCTGCGCCACGGTGAAATCGGAACGGCAGACCGAATAGTCGCCGCGCAAGCCTTGCGCCGCGCAATCGCGGGCATATTCGGCAACGCTCATTGTCGTCGTGGTTTTCTCCTCACAAATCATCAATGGCTGACGAGCCCGCAGGGTAACCGGATTTGCCGAGGCGATTTGGTTTTGATGATAGCTCACTCGCGGGATTCGAGATAATATTCACTCACAATCGGCACTAGAGGAGTGAAGATGCCTCAATTCGACGATTTCGAGATCAAGATGCTCGATGTGCTGCAACGCGATGGCCGCAAGCCGGTCTCCGAACTGGCGCAGGAGATCGGCCTGTCGACGACACCATGCGCGCGACGCTTCGAGGCACTGCAAGATGCCGGCATCATAAAGGGCTTCGCCGCGGTGATCAGCCGCCGTGCCGTCGGCCTGATGGTCGAGGTGTTCATCCAAGTACGCCTGGTCAGCCACAGCGACGGCTCACCCGAAAGCTTCATTGCCGCGGTGCAGCGCATGGACGAGGTGTCGTCGTGCTGGACGATGACCGGCGACCACGACTTCCTGCTGCATGTCATGGTGCCGTCGGTCGACGAACTTAACGCCTTCGTCATGCACCGGCTGATGCGGCTCGACGGCGTGCGCGACGTCCACACGCAGCTGGTGCTGCAGAACATCAAGGGGCCCGGCCACGTGCCGCTCGCGCATCTCCGGAAGTAACGCCCCTCACCTCCGTACCCCTCAAGAGCGGTTATCTATTTGACAAACGCAGCTACCTCGAGAGCCTTCTTCCCATGCTGTAGGCGGTCCGATAGCTTAGTTGGATGGATGTTCTAGATTGGCTAGCCCGCTGGTATGAAACTCAATGCGATGGGGATTGGGAGCATGGGTTTGGTCCTTCAATCAGTACTATCGATAACCCGGGCTGGTCCTTAAAGATTGACCTTGCAGGAACAGACTGCGACGGGCGAACCCTTGATCCGATCTCGCACAACTACGAGCACGAAACCGACTGGTGGACCTGCTGGACGGAGGGAAACGTGTTTCATGGCGCTGGTGGCCCACTCCACCTTCGTTCGCTTCTTGAAAATTTCCGAGAGTGGGCTACGCGAATTCGCTAGCGCTACCCAGCCGTACCTCAAATCCATGCGGCCTAGCTGCTCTTTGCGACGTGTCGAAGCCCACATGGGCACAGCACCTGAGGAAAAGCTGCACGCAAACTGCTGAAACGGGCCAAGCGCCTGTCCACATCGCCGACCAGCATACGCGGACCAACGCCCAGGAGGTCCGCCATGAAAATCGTCCTCATCAATCCGCCACACACCGCCATCGGCAGCCGCGTGCCGGACGATCACCTGCCGCCGCTTGGCCTGCTGGCGATCGGTGGCCCGCTGATCGATGCCGGCCACCAAGTGCGGCTCGTCGATGCCGAGTTCGGGCCGATGCCGCTCGAGAGCGTCGTGCGCGACGCATTGGATGACTTTCCCGACTTCGTCCTGATCGGCCATTCCGGCTCGACCTCGGCGCACCCGACCGCCTTGCTGATCGCAGGCATGATCAAGCAGCGCGAACCGACGACCATCATCATCTATGGCGGCGTCTTCCCGACCTATCATTGGCGCGACATACTGGCCGCCACCGACGTCTTTGATTTCATCGTGCGGGGCGAGGGCGAAGCGACCGTGGTGGCGCTGGTCGAGGCGCTGGAAATGCACCAGCCGGCGGCAAGCGTGGCCGGCATTGCCTTCCGCGACGACCTGCGGAGGCCCTTCGCCACGCAAGCGGCGATGACGATTGCCGAGCTCGACGCCTACCGCGTCGGCTGGGAGCTGATCGACCACAGCAGATACAGTTATTGGGGCGGCAAGCGCGCCGTGGTCATGCAGTTTTCGCGCGGCTGCCCGCATCTGTGCAATTATTGCGGCCAGCGCGGTTTCTGGACCCGCTGGCGGCATCGCGATCCCAAGAAATTCGCGCAGGAGATTGCCTGGCTGCACCGCGAACACGGCGTCGAGCTGATCAACCTTGCCGATGAGAACCCTACGGTTTCGAAGAAGGCCTGGCGCGCCTTTCTCGACGCGCTGATCGCCGAGAACGTGCCGGTGCTGATCGTCGGCTCGACGCGGGCTGACGACATTGTGCGCGATGCCGACATCCTGCATCTCTACCGCAAGGCGGGCGTCATCCGCTGGCTGCTCGGCATGGAAAACACCGACGAGCAGACGCTGCAACTGATCCGCAAGGGCGGCAGCACCTCATCCGACCGCGAGGCGATACGACTGCTGCGAAAGCACGGCATATTGTCGATGGCGACCTGGGTGGCGGGCTTCGAGGATGAGAGCTTTCGCGACCTGTGGCGCGGCTTTCGTCAACTCCTCGCCTATGACCCCGACCAGATCCAGGCGCTTTACGTCACGCCGCATCGCTGGACGCCGTTCTTCAGGATCGCCCGCGATCGCAAGGTGATCCAGCAAGATGCCCGGCTGTGGGACTACAAGCACCAGGTGTTGCAGATGACCCGGCTGAAGCCGTGGATGCTGTTCTTCAGCGTCAAGCTGATCGAGGTCGCGGTCCAGTCGCGGCCGAAGGCGCTGGCGCGCATCCTGTTCCACAAGGATCCCGAACAGCGACACTCGATGCGCTGGTACACGCAGATGGGCCGCCGCGTCTGGTTCCGCGAGGTCTGGGGGTTTCTGGCCCGCGACATCAGGGTGAAGGACGGGCCGACACTCGCCGAATTCTGGGGCGCGCCGCAGGACGCCGAGGAGGAATCAATGACCGTTCAACGCCCGGCGCGAAAGCCGGAGCTTCCTGTCGTCGCAAATCACGAGCAGCCGGCGAAGCGATTAGCCGGCTGACTGTCGATCAAGGCACGATCAGCGTACCGGCGCCGTGTTCGGTGAAGAGTTCCAGCAGCACCGCATGCGGCGTCTTGCCGTTGAGGATGACGACGCCCTCGACGCCACGCTCGATCGCTTCGATGCAGGTCTCGACCTTGGGGATCATGCCACCTGACACCGTGCCGTCCTTGATCAGCGCCCGGGCCTCCGCCACGGTCAGCTCGTCGATCAGCTTCTTGTTCTTGTCGAGCACACCGGGCACGTCGGTCAGGAACAGCAGGCGTGTTGCCTGGCAAGCGCCGGCAATGGCACCGGCAAACGTGTCGGCGTTGATGTTGTAGGTATGGCCGTCGCGGCCGGGCGCCACCGGCGCCAGCACCGGGATCATCTCGGAGCGGGCCAGAAGATCGAGCAGCGTGCGGTCGACCTCGACCGGCTCGCCGACGAAGCCGAGATCGAGTACGCGCTCGATGTTGGAGTCCGGGTCGATCATGGTCTTGCGGGCCTTTTCGGCGAACACCATGTTGCCGTCCTTGCCGCAAAGGCCAATCGCCCATTCGCCCTCGGCGTTGATCAGCGCGACGATCTCCTTGTTGATCGAGCCGGCCAGCACCATCTCGACGATCTCGACCGTCTTCTGGTCGGTGACGCGCAGGCCGCCTTCGAATTTGGATTCGATGCCCATCTTGGCCAGCATGGCGCCGATCTGCGGGCCGCCGCCATGGACGACGATCGGGTTGACGCCGGATTGCTTGAGCAACGCGATGTCACGGGCAAAGGCCTTGCCGAGCTCGAGGTCGCCCATGGCGTGGCCGCCATACTTCACCACGACGGTCTTGTGCTCGTAACGCTGCATGTAGGGCAGCGCCCGCGAAAGCAGAGCGGCCTGCATTTCGGCGGTGGCGGTTATCTCCGTCATCGGCATGGTTCCCTGGCTTTTGATTTTATGCATGTCGTTGCCCCAAAACCGCTGGGCACTTTTGGGCGACATGCATGAGGTAAAGACGGCGGCGTCTTAGCGGGAATTGCAGCAGGGGGCAAATGGCATTGCTGTCATATTCGAACGGCTCACGGTGTCGTCATCGTGTCGGCACCATCAGCGGCGCCCTGCGGCCGAGCCAACCCGAGATCTTCTCCATCTGCGCGGCGAAGGACAAAAGCGTCTCCTCATCGCCCGGACGGCCGGCGGCCTGTATGCCGAGCGGCAGGCCGGCCTCGGTGACATGGACTGGCAGCGCGATCGACGGCTGGCCGCTGACATTGTGGATCGCCGGCCAGTGGGTGAACAAAAGGCTCTTGTCCATCAGCTGGCCGAACAGCGGCTTCAGCTTCAGCAAGGGCGTCAGGTGAAGCTTGTCGAGCAGGTTTTCGATCAGCTCATCGGCGCCTTGCGGATCCATGGCGCCGCAGGCGAGCGGCGGGTGGGCGATGATCGGCATCAGCACGGCGTCATACTGCGCGGTTTCCTCGATCATCCGCCGCGAGGCGACATGCAGCCGCTGCACGGCGGCGTAAATCTCGCCGGCCGAGACCATTTCGCCCAACCGGCCCAACACCCGCGTGGCGCGCTCGACATCACCGGTAACAGAACGGCCAACGCGCAGCGCTTCCGCCCGCAGCGTTCCAGCGACGGCGGAAGCAACCGTCCGGCAGAAGTCGGCCATGAAATCGCGGCCGATGAAGGGCAAGTCGATGTCCTCGACCGTGTGGCCGCCCTCTCGCGCAAGCGCCACCGCCGTATCCAGCGCTTTCATTGTTTCGGCCGAGATCGGCAGGCCAAGCGGCGACTTGCGGTAGACGGCCAGCCGGAGCTTGCCGGGATCGCGCGCGGCCGCGGCGGCGAACGTACCCTTCGGCGGCGGCGCGGCATAGGGCGACAGCGGATCGGGACCGTGGGTGAGGTCGAGCAGTAGTGCACAATCGCGCACCGAGCGGGTGACGGCATGGTCGACCACCATGCCGTACCAGCTTTCGCTGACCAGCGGCGTCAGCGGGATGCGCCCGCGCGAGGTTTTGAGGCCGACAAGCCCCGTGCAGGCGGACGGCACGCGGATCGAGCCGCCGCCATCCGAGGCATGCGCCACCGGCACGACGCCGGCGGCGACTAGGGCTGCCGAACCGCCCGACGAGCCGCCGCTGGTGTGGCTGGTGTTCCAGGGATTGCGGGTGATGCCGAAGGCCTTCGATTCGGTCATCAGCCGCAGCCCGTGTTCCGGCGATGTCGAGGTGACGATCGGGATTAGCCCGGCGGCGAGGTAGCGCTCGGTCATCACCGAATTGACGTCGGGCACCGAGGCGGGAATGCGGCTGCCACCATGCGACGGCACGCCCTTGATGGCGATGCCCAGATCCTTGATGGCAAAGGGCACGCCGGCCAGCGGCAGCGAGCGATCGATGGTCTTGGCCCGGGTGCGCGCGGCCTCGTAGAGCGGTTCGGCCGTAGCGTTGATTTCAGGCCGCGTGGCCTCGGCGCGCGCGATCGCCGCTTCGGTCAGTTCGACCGCGGACAACTCGCCCTTGCGCACAAGACCGGCGAGGCCGGTTGCGTCTTCTTCCCACAGGATCCGTTCGACCGACATCTGCGCTCTCCCACTCCCGCCAAGCTAGCCAGCGGCGATTCCCTTGGCAATCGAAGCCTGCACCCGGAGGCCGGAACTTTAGGTGCATGGAATATTTCCGGCGTTGCAAATACAGCATAATCGCCTAGTTTGACCCGCATGACGCCGCAGGACATCACCAAGCTGATCGTCCGGACTTCGATGAAGGATCGGGCCGCTTTCGATCTGCTGTACCGGCAGACGAGYGCGAAACTTTTCGGCGTGTGCCTTCGTGTATTGAACGACCGGGGAGATGCGGAAGAAGCGTTGCAGGAAGTCTTCGTCAAGATATGGACGAAGGCGGATCGTTTTGCTGTTTCCGATCTGAGCCCGATCTCCTGGCTGGTGGCAATCGCGCGCAATCATGCGATCGATCGCATCAGGGCGCGGCGCAAGCCGGCCGCCGATATCGATGCCGCGCTCGACGTGGCCGATCCGGCACCGGGACCTGAAGCGATGGTGGTGGCGGGCGACGAATCCGAACGCATCCATCATTGCCTTGAAGAATTGGAAAAGGACCGGGCGGCGGCCGTCCGGGGCGCTTATCTCAAGGGCGAAAGTTATGCCGAACTGGCGGAGCGCCACGGCGTGCCGTTGAACACGATGCGTACCTGGCTGCGCCGCAGCCTGATGAAACTCAGAGAATGTCTGGAAAGATGACACTGGCAGAGGACAATGGACCGGAACGTGGGGGCGACGACATGTTCGCCGCCGAATACGTTCTTGGCGTTCTGCCGGTGGAAGAGCGGCAGATCGCGTCCAGGCGCATCGATTCCGAAACCGATTTCGCGCGGCTTGTCGATGGCTGGGAGGTTCACCTCTCGCCGTTGGCCGCCGCCTATCCGGAAATCGAGCCGCCGGCTTCGGTGAAGCCAGCGATCGATCGCCGGCTGTTTGCATCGACCGTGGCCACTTCAACCGAGGCACGCGCCGGCCTGTGGTCCAGCCTCGCCTTCTGGCGMGGTCTTGCCGCGGCGGCGGTTGCCGCGCTGGCGATCTACATTGCGATCCCTTACGTCAACCCACCGGTCGCGCAGCCGCAGGCACGCCTCGTCGCCTCGCTGGCAGCCGATGGCAGCGACGTCAAATATCTCGCCGTCTACGACGCCGCGCATCACGAGGTCGGGCTGTCGCATGTCTCCGGTGAGCGTGCCGCCGGCAAGGACTTCGAGCTGTGGATGATCGAGGGCAAGAACCCACCGGTCTCGATGGGCGTCATTCCGGTCGGGTCGACGGCGCATATCGTCGTCTCACCCGCCGCCCAGCAGAAGCTTGCCCAGGGTGCGGTGCTGGCCGTCAGTCTGGAGCCCGCCGGCGGTTCGCCGACGGGGCAGCCAACCGGACCCGTGGTGGCCGCAGGCGACCTGAAGAGCATCTGATCGGATTCTTCCCACCGCGAAGCCTGTTGCCAGAATAATTTCAATTTATCTTATGTGATGCGCGTCTAAAGAGGCACGTAATCCGGCAAACTGTTGCGTGGGATAAATCTCTTCGCTCGTACGATTAAATTAAAAATCCAAAAATATTCTGAAACTCACGCGTTTGTGTTCCGTATCTCCTCGCGTCCCCAAAAATGGGAAGAGAAAACCCGAGGAGTTTGAACATCATGCGTAAATTCGCCACCCTTTTGCTCGCCGGTACGATTGCCGTTTCCGTGCTCGCCACCGCTGCCTATGCCGAAAACCCGATGGTCGGCGGCGCCGCCATGTTTGCCGACAAGAACATCGTCGAGAATGCCGTCAATTCGAAGGACCACACGACRCTGGTCGCCGCCGTCAAGGCCGCCGGCCTGGTCGAGACSCTGCAGRGCGCCGGTCCGTTCACCGTCTTCGCRCCGACCAACGAGGCCTTCGCCGCACTGCCGGCCGGCACGGTCGACACGCTGCTCAAGCCCGAGAACAAGGACAAGCTCGTCAAGATCCTGACCTGCCATGTCATCGGCGCCAAGGCGATGGCGGCTGATGTGGCCGCGATGGTC
>NZ_JBFUGJ010000165.1:0-13007 GCF_056402975.1 Mesorhizobium sp. P3_A9
GCCTGTGCCTGCGCCTCCTGCGCCTGCTGCTCGGCTTCGGCCTGGTTCCTCGGCTTGCGCATTGGCTTGGACTTCGGCTTGGCCTTCTTGACCTCATTGACATAGGTGTTGAAGAAGGCCGTGCCKTCACGCACCGTCACCCGCGGGCAATAGGCATTCAACTGGCTGGCCAGCACCCTGGGATCCTGCGGAGGTGGCGGCGCGGTCGGATCCTTCTTGCCGCCCAAGCCGAGGTTCAGGATGCCATTGTCGCCCGATTGGCAGCCGGCGGCGGCGAGCATAAAGCCGGTGAGCGCAAGACCCGCCAAAAAGCGACCACTGAATGTACGAAACGCCATGAAACTCCCACTTCCCTCTCGCAAAGCTGGTGACGTATATCAACGGCGCGGCAAAAATGCGACTGGAGCCGGCACAGAAATTAACCACCTTGTGGTGAACGCAAAAGCCAAGCGGCAACGGAACTGAGACATGCAATATGTGAGTACGCGTGGGGAAGCACCCGCGCTTGGATTTTCCGATGCCGTGCTGGCGGGGCTGGCGCGCGATGGTGGGCTTTACGTGCCGCGCGAGTGGCCGCAGTTTTCCGCCTCCGAGATTCGCGCCATGCGTGGCCTTGCATATCCCGACCTTGCCATCCGTGTGCTGTCGCCGTTCCTTGGCGGTGAAATCGCAGCACCGGTCTTCGAACGCCTGGTCCGAGAAGCCTACGCCACCTTCCGCCACGAGGCCGTCTGCCCGCTGGTGCAGACCGGCTCCAACACCTTTGTCCTAGAACTCTTCCACGGGCCGACGCTGGCGTTCAAGGATGTGGCGATGCAGTTGCTCGCCCGGCTGATGGACCATGTACTTGCCGAACGCGACCAGCATGCCACCATCGTCGGCGCTACGTCGGGCGAYACCGGCGGYGCRGCCATCGACGCCTTYGCCGGSCGCRRCCGCACCGAYATCTTCATCCTGTTCCCGCATGGCCGCGTTTCGCCAGTGCAGCAGCGGCAGATGACGACGTCGAAGGCCGAGAACGTCCATGCGCTGGCGATCGAAGGCAATTTCGACGACTGTCAGGGTCTGCTCAAGGACATGTTCAACGACCACCCATTCCGGGATCGGGTGGCGCTGTCGGGGGTCAATTCGATCAACTGGGCGCGTATCATGGCCCAGATCGTCTACTATTTCTCCTCGGCGCTGTCGCTCGGCGCACCGGACAGGCCGGTGTCGTTCACCGTGCCGACCGGCAATTTCGGCGATATCTTCGCCGGCTACGCCGCCAAGAAGATGGGCCTGCCGATCGAGCGGCTGGTCATCGCCACCAACGACAACGACATATTGGCGCGCACCTTCGCGACCGGCGAATACCGTACCAAGGGTGTCTTTGCGACCACKTCGCCGTCGATGGACATCCAGGTYTCGTCGAATTTCGAGCGSCTGCTGTTCGAGGCCKCSRRCCGCGAYGCGGCGACSGTGCGGCGYTAYATGRAYGGCCTSAAGCAGTCCGGCGCCTTCACCATAGAAGCCCGCGAAATCAATGGGATGCGGTCCGAATTCGACGCCAGCCGTGCGACCATGRACGAGGTCGCCGCCACCATCCGYTCGACGCTTGSSGCCAGCAAYTATCTTCTGGATCCGCATACGGCGGCAGCCGTGCATGTGGCGGCGGGCAAGGCGTCAGGCGCGGTGCCGATGGTGGTGCTRGGCACYGCCCATCCGGCMAARTTCCCGGCCGCCGTCGARGCCGCCWGCGGKGTWTCGCCYGCCCTGCCCGCATGGCTAGGGGGATTGATGACATTTGAGGAAAAATACACGGTACTTCCATCCGACCTCAAAATGGTGGAAGATTACGTCAGCCGCCGCGCGCGGGCGGCGCGTTAGGGAGTACGAGCCATATGGGTGTTGAGGTAAGCCGTCTGTCGAACGGCCTGACAGTCGCCACCGAAACCCTTCCAAGTATCGAATCGGTTGCCTTGGGTGCCTGGGTCAAGTCWGGYGCMCGCAATGARCGTGACGACGAGCAYGGMATGGCCCATCTGCTCGAGCAYATGGCGTTCAAGGGMACGAAGCGGCGRACSGCCTTCGARATYGCCTCGGAAATCGAGGATGTCGGCGGCGAGATCAATGCCGCCACAAGTGTCGAGACCACCTCCTACTATGCCAGGGTGCTCAGCGATGACGTACCGCTGGCGGTGGATATTCTCGCCGACATCCTGCAGGAATCCGAATTCGACCCGCAGGAACTCGAACGTGAACAGCACGTGATCCTGCAGGAGATCGGCGCCGCGCACGACACACCAGACGATATCGTCTTCGACCGTTTCACCGAGACGGCCTTTCGCCACCAGACAATCGGCCGCTCGATCCTGGGCACGCCGGAAACCGTCAAATCCTTCACCTCCAAGCARTTGCACGATTTCATCGAACGGCAATATGGCGCCGAGCGSATGGTKRTCGTSGCYGCCGGCGACATCAAGCACGACAATTTCGTGCGCGAGGTCGAGAAGCAKCTSGGCGGYTTCCGCAGCAAGGCCGACAGCACSATSCCGCAATAYGCRCARTATGTCGGCGGCGATTTCCGCGAGGACCGCGACCTGATGGACGCGCAGATCGTGCTGGGCTTCGAGGGCCGTGCCTATCATGTGCGCGATTTCTACGCCTCGCAGGTGCTGTCGATGATCCTCGGCGGCGGCATGTCATCGCGCCTGTTCCAGGAAGTCCGCGAGAAACGCGGCCTGTGTTATTCGGTCTATGCCTTCCATTGGGGCTTTTCCGACACCGGCATCTTCGGCGTCCACGCCGCGACCGGGCAGAGCGACATCGCCGAACTCGTGCCTGTCATCATCGACGAGTTGCAGAAGGCCGGCGAGAACATCCTGCAGGAAGAACTGGACCGCGCGCGTGCCCAGTATCGCGCCGGGCTGATCATGTCCGCCGAAAGYCCGGCCAGCCGCGCYTCGCAGATCGCTCGGCAGCTGCTTTTGTTCGGCMGGCCGATCGCCAAGGAGGAATTGATGGAGCGCCTGTCGGCGCTGACGATCGAGCGGCTGACCGACCTGTCGTCGCGGATGTTCTCGACCAAGCCGACGCTTACCGCTGTCGGGCCTGTGGGTACGCTGGCACCATATGAGGCGATCCTCGAYTCGCTYYCGGGCACGCAGACCACGGCCCGCAAGCTCGCCGTCTAAGCCCCCCAAGCGTCGTGTTCGCGCTCCCTTTCTTTCGCCGTGACCTGCCGGCGCTGAAGGGCAACCTTGTCACGCTGCGCGTGCCATTCACCAATGACTTCCGGGAATGGTCGACGCTGCGCGGCGAAAGCCGGGGCTTCCTGGAGCCGTGGGAGCCACGCTGGACCCCGGATGAACTCGACCGCACGGCATGGCGCCTGCGCATCAGCCGCTACCGCGAAGACTATGCGCAAGGGACGGCGATTGCCTTCTTCATCTTCGAGAAGTCGAGCGGCAAGCTGGCCGGCGGCATCACGCTCGGCAACATACGCCACGGTGTCTCGCAAAGTGGCCATGTCGGCTACTGGATCGGCGAGCGCTTCGGCGGGCGCGGGTTGATGACCGACGCGGTCAAGGTGGTGKCGCGCTTCGCCTTYGATACGCTGAGGTTGCACCGGATCGAAGCGGCCTGTATTCCCGACAACRYCMGGTCGATCCGCGTGCTTGAAAAAGCCGGATTCCGGCGCGAAGGACTGTTAAGATCCTATCTCAGGATCAACGGCATCTGGCAGGACCACTACCTCTACGCCCGGATCGCGGACGATCCGCTGGGCGGCGCAGGAACGAAGGACTGATTTTTGACGAATTTCCTGCGAAACGGGCCGCTGTTCGCCTTTGTCCTCGCGGCAATCCTGACGCTGTGCGCGGCTTCGTCGGCCTTGGCCGTCGAACCGATCAAGATTGCCCGCGACGATGTCGCGCTCGACCTGTCGCGCGCCTTCGAGATCTACCGCAACCAGGGCGAAAACTTCCAGGTATCGACCGCGCCCGGGCCGGACGGCATCGTGCGGCGCATCGAGGTCGAGGCCAATGACGCCCGCTCGACCGGCGACTGGGCGGTGTTCGCGCTGGCCAACACCACCGACCAGCAGCTCGACAGGCTGATCGTGGCGCCGCATTTCCGACTGGTCAATTCCGGCATCTTCTGGCCCGATCTCGGCGCCACCCGCATTGCCGCGATCACGCCCAGCGAGGGCTTCGCGCTCGACCGCCAGACCAGCCCCGACGCCGATGTGTTCCGGGTGACGCTGAACCCGGGAACGGTGATCACCTTCATCGCCGAACTCGCCTCACCCAAGCTGCCGCAGGTCTATCTGTGGGAGCCGGAAGCCTACAAGGACTCGGTCAACTCCTACACACTGTTTCGCGGCATCGTCATCGGCATCGCAGGGCTTCTGGCGCTGTTCCTGACCATCCTGTTCGTCGTCAAGGGGACCTCGATGTTCCCGGCGACCGCGGCACTTGCCTGGGCAGTGCTTGCCTAKATCTGCGTCGATTTCGGTTTCCTCAACAAGGTCATCGAGATTTCGCCCGGCAATGAGCAGATGTGGCGGGCGGGAACGGAGGTGGCGCTGGCAGCGACCTTCGTGGTCTTCCTGTTCGCCTATCTCAACCTCAACCGATGGCACGGCCATTTCAGCTATGGCGCCCTGGTCTGGATCCTCGGGCTGGTGCTGATCGCCGGCGTCGCCATCGTCGATCCGGCGGTCGCCGCCGGCATCGCCCGCATCTCCTTTGCCGCCACCGCGTTGACCGGGCTCGGCCTGATCATCTTCCTCGGCATACGCGGCTATGATCGCGCCATCATGCTGGTGCCCAGTTGGGTCATGGTGCTGTTGTGGCTGTGCGGGTCGTGGATGGCGATCACCGGCATGCTCGACAACGACATCGCCCAGCCGGCGCTCGGCGGCGGGCTGATCCTGATCATCCTGTTGATCGGCTTCACCGTCATGCAGCACGCCTTTGCCGGCGGCGCGCTGCACCAAGGGCTGTTCTCCGACCTTGAACGGCAGGCGCTGGCGGTTGCCGGATCGGGTGACACGGTGTGGGACTGGGACGTGCTGCGCGACCGCGTCGTCACCAAGCCAGATGTCAGCATCCAGCTCGGCCTTGCGCCCAACAGCCTTGGGGGTGCCGCGCGCAACTGGCTGCCCGTGCTGCATGCCGACGACCGCGACACGTTCCGGACGACGCTCGACGTGGTGCTGGAACACCGGCGTGGCCGGGTGTCGCAGAACTTCCGCCTGCGCGGCGCCGACGGGCATTATCACTGGTTCAACTTGCGCGCGCGGCCGGTCATCGGATCGGACGGCGAGGTCATCCGCTGCGTCGGCACCATGGTCGACGTCACCGAGCAGAAGAAGTCCGAGGAGCGGCTGCTGCACGACGCCGTGCACGACAATCTGACCGGCCTGCCGAACCGCGAATTGTACATGAACCGGCTGGAAGCGATCATCTCGATCGCCCGCACCGAGGAGAAGGTGCGTCCGACCGTCTTCGTCATCGACATCGATCGCTTCAAGCAGGTCAATGACGGGCTCGGCATCTCGGCCGGCGACACCATCCTGCTCACCATAGCGCGCCGCCTGCACCGGTTGCTCAAGCCGAAGGATTCGCTGTCGCGCTTTGCCGGCGACCAGTTCGCGCTGATGCTTTTGTCCGAACAGGACCCTGCCCGCATCGCCGGCGTCGCGGATGCCATCAAGCATGCGATCAACAACCCGATTACCTTTGCCAAGCGCGAGATCGTGCTGACCGCTTCGATCGGCCTGATCACCTGGACTTCGGCGCAGACCTCGGCCGAGGACATGGTCAAGGATGCCGAGCTCGCCATGCATCAGGCCAAGCGTTTCGGCGGCGACCGGATCGAGCCGTTCCGCCCGGCGTTCCGCACCGTTGGCACCGATCGGCTGCAGTTCGAATCCGACCTGCGGCGCGCCATCGAGCGGCGCGAATTCACCCTTGCCTACCAGCCGATCGTGCGTCTGGAAGACGGCAGCGTCGCCGGCTTCGAAGCCTTGCTGCGCTGGGACCATCCGCGCCGCGGCATGATCCCGCCGGCCGATTTCATCCCGGTCGCCGAAAGCTGCGGACTGATCGTGCAGCTTGGGCTGTTTGCCATGCAGCAGGCGGCCGAGGACCTGGCCGGATGGCAAAAGCAGATCGGCGACGCGCCGCTATCGGTCTCGGTCAACTTGTCCAGCCGCCAGCTCATCCGCCGCGACCTGGTCAGCGACGTCCGCTCGGTCATCGCGCGGGCCAATCTGAAACCGCGCTGTTTTCGGCTCGAACTCACCGAGTCCCTGGTCATGGATAATCCGGAACAGACCGCGCATGTGCTGACCAAGCTGAAGCAGCTCGGCATCGGCCTGTCGCTGGACGATTTCGGCACCGGCTATTCGTCGCTCGCCTATCTGACGCGTTTCCCGTTCGACACGATCAAGATCGACAAGAGCTTTGTCGACGACAGCACGCCCAAACGCGCCGTGCTGCTCAAATCCATGGTCAACATGGCGCATGAGCTCGGCCTGTCGGTGGTCGCCGAGGGTATTTCGGACGAGCGCGACGCGCTGGAGCTGCGCCAGATGGGCTGCGAATATGTGCAGAGCTTCATGTTCGGCGCACCGATGCCGGGCGACCAGGTGCTGAAGACGCTGAAGGAGCAATATCCGCTGACGCAGGCTTAGAGGCCGTTTCGAAACTCTACTCCTGCGGCCATCTGATGGCGCTTTCTGCGCTTCCGGTGCTCACGTACCAAAGACGCTCCGCTCCGGTTCTCGAAATCACCATCATATGACTCGCATGAGCGAGTTTCGAAACGGCCTCCGCGTCGGCTTGACGGCTCAGGCGTGTCCGGCGGCGAGGCTGAGATGGGCGAGGTCGATGCCGATCGAGGCGAGGATGCGATCGTATTTGCGCTCGATGTCGGCGTCGAACAGAAGMTCGGGGCTGGCCGGGCAGGTCAGCCAGCCATTCTCGGCGATCTCGGTTTCCAGCTGGCCCGCACCCCAGCCCGAATAGCCCAGCGCCATCAGTGCGTGAMGCGGGCCGCGGCCCGACGATATGGCGCGCAAAATGTCGACGGTCGCGGTCAGGCAGATATCGTCGGAAACGGTCAGCGACGATTCCACGCGATAGTCGCCCGAATGCAGGACGAAGCCCCGGCTGCGATCGACAGGCCCGCCATTGCGAACGACGAAGTCGCGSGCCTGCGCCGGCAAGCGGATCGCCTCCTGCTCGTTCATGATGCCGAGTTGCACCAACAGGTCCGGAAACAGCATCTGCTGCGTCTGGTTGATGATCAGGCCCATCGCGCCTTCGTCGCTGTGCGCGCAGATGTAGATGACCGAGCGCGTGAAACGATCGTCCTTCATGCCGGGCATGGCAATCAGGAACTGATCGTCGAGAAAGCCGCCTCCAGCAGCCGTCTTTTTGTGGCGCAACAAATCCATGGCAGGGAAGGTACCGTGTTTCCCGGGCGCCGAAAAGATGCGCCGCGCCGGATTCGACCAAAGCCCATGAGGCCAGGCCGCGTGGCTTGCCAGCAGGGGTCACGCAAATATGATACCGGGAGGGCTATGAAATCATTGCGAAGCCACGAACGGACGATCAAATCACCGCCATGCAAAGCTTGARAATCCTGCTGCTCGGCGCCGCCATCGGATCGACGGTCGTCCTCCCCGCCTCCGCCTCCTCGTCCGCCTGGTACAACAGTGAAGGCGGCAAGGTGCGGCTGGTGACATCAGGCAAACCCGACGAGGCCGGCCGCATCCAGGGTGTTCTCGACATCGCGCTCAAGCCCGGCTGGAAGACCTATTGGCGCGATCCGGGCGACGCCGGCGTGCCGCCACAGCTCGACATTTCGGCCAGCACCAACATCGCCGATGCCAAACTCTCGTTTCCGGCACCCCAACGCCACGACGATGGTTATGGCAAATGGGCCGGCTACAACTATCCGATTTCACTGCCGGTGACCTTCACGCTGGCGACACCGAACCAGCCGGCTGTCATCGATGCCGATATCTTTCTCGGCATTTGTGAAACGATCTGCATCCCCGTGCAGACACGGCTGACCGTCGACCCCACTTCTGATCCAGACAATGCCGACGACGCAGCCCTGGTGAAGGCTAGTTTCACGGCGTTGCCGGCGCCGGCAAAACCTGATTTCGGCATCAAYGTKCTGCCGGGCGAYCAYGAGACGCTGGTTGTCGAGGCRAGYTTTCCSGGYRAYCCGGASGCWGCSGATTTCTTCGTCGCCGGCGAGCGSGACTACATGTTCGGCACCCCKGYCCGYAGCGAGAAGGACGGCAAGCTGATCTTYACSGTGCCGATCCTCGACCGCCCTTCGACAACGCCCACGGATGGCGGGCTTCACTACACGCTGACCAGTTCGGCGGGCGCCGTCGAAGGGCTTTTGCCTTTCCCTTGATCCAGCTTGCCCGAACGGTTGCAGGACGCCGCTGAGTTCGCTACGCAAGCATGCATCCTTCCCATTCCCCAAGCGAGRAACTCATGACCATTTCCGTTGGCGACACGCTGCCCGAGGTAACCTTCAAGACGATGACCGACGATGGCGCCAAGGCGATCACGTCTGCAGAGATCTTCCCGGGCAAGAAAGTGGTTCTGTTCGGCGTTCCCGGCGCTTTCACGCCGACCTGCAGCAACAACCATCTGCCCGGCTATCTCGAAAACCATGACGCCATCCTGGCGCGCGGCGTCGACACCATCGCCGTCGTTTCGGTCAACGACGTCCATGTCATGGGCGCCTGGGCGCGCTTCACCGGTGGTGAGGGCAAGATACTGTTCCTCGCCGACGGCAGCGGTGATTTCGCCAAGGCGGTCGGCCTCGACAACGACCTTTCCGCCGCCGGCATGGGCCTGCGCTCGAAGCGGTTTTCGATGATCATCGACGACGGCAAGGTCACCGCGGTCAATGTCGAGACCAAGCCTGGCGTCGACGAGTCCGGCGCGGCTCATATTCTCGGGCAACTCTAAGCTTCAACGGCCGTGTCGGGCGAGGCCACAACGGCTGGCCTCGCCAGACAACCGCTTGCACTCCAGAACTGCCGGCTTTCGGGGGATCCAACGATGTTTGACGTCTTCTGGCGTGCTGTCGCGATAGGCGTCGGCGCTACCGTGCTGATGGATCTCTGGGCCATCTTCCTGCACAAGGCGTTCGGCCAGCCACGGCCGAACTGGGGACCGGTCGGGCGCTGGGTCTGGCACCTCGGCGACAAGGTCTTTCATAACGATATCGGCGAGGCGGAGCCTTACGCGCATGAAGTGGCGTTGGGCTGGGCGTTTCACTATTTCGTCGGCATCGTCTACGGCATYATCCTGATSGYGKTGGCCGGCACSGSSTGGCTKGCCGCRCCGACCTTCCTGCCGGCCTTCATCCTCGGCATCGTCACCGTCGGCGCCGGCTGGTTCCTGCTGGCGCCCGGCATGGGCGCCGGGTGGGCAGCTTCGAAGCGACCCAATCCAATGCAGATCCGGGCGCTCAACCTGGTGGCGCACACAGTGTTCGCGCTCGGCCTTTGGGGCACGGCGTTACTGATCCGTTAGACAGCTAGAACAGACGGTTCAGATCCCGCCGCCCGTCCACCACACGGACGATTTCAACCCACTCAACAGGGCCATCGTCGGTGTCCGGAATCGTTTCGTAGAGCAGCACAAACGGCGCCTCCACCAGCATTCGTGCGGAAGACCTGATATCCGGTCGCCTAACGCCCATGCGCGGCTGCTCTGCAAGCTGCATAGCCCGCGCTTCCAACCGGTCATAATAGCGGTCGGCCGCGCGTATGTTTTCGCTGCCTATCATCACGTAGATGTCGATCAGGTCCGCCTTGGCTGCGGGTGACCAGACTAGCCTAACGGCCATTCGGCGGGGCTTCCGTCAGCTTTCGCCGAGCTTCCTTTCGCAACGCGTCGAAATCCACAGGCTCCGGTCTCCCGCTTGCCTTGCCCTCATCCCACAGCTGCCTCAGCCGGCGGATGTCGTCGTGCCGCAACTCGCGCTTGGCCAGCCAATCCCGCACCGCTTCACGTACAATCTCGCTTGCAGTGGCATACTCGCCCGCCTCCACAGCCTCTCGCATGACGGCTGCTTGTTGCGAGGTCACGGCCACGCTCATTTTTTCAACGTTTGCCACGCTGCTACCCTCGTCGGATTGCTCTATGGTAGGAAATATTACTCCCATCCATGTCCTTGAGCAACGATGCTGCGCATCGTAGTCGATCGGCATGACAGAGGGCTCCGTTTGGTCGAAGGCGGAGCCGGGCCTCAGTAACTCTGGGTCGAACGACGCGCCTTCGTAGCCGCCGGCTGCTGGACATCCGGCTTAGGCGCTGACACTGCTGGCTTGAAGGAGCCTTTCTTGAACGGCGCCATGCCTTCSCGTGCCARYTCGTCGGCGCGCTCGTTCTCGGTGTGGCCGGCATGGCCCTTGACCCAGTTCCAGGTGACCTTGTGGCGCCGGTTGGCTTCATCCAGCGCCTGCCAGAGCTCACCGTTCTTGACCGGCTTCTTGTCGGCGGTCTTCCAGCCGTTCTTCTTCCAGCCATGGATCCATTTGGAAATGCCATCCATGACGTATTTACTGTCGGTGTGAAGCTCGACCGTGCAAGGCTCCTTCAGCGCATTGAGCGCCGAGATGGCAGCCAGCAGTTCCATACGGTTGTTGGTCGTCTCGGCTTCGCCGCCGGAAAGCTCCCTGGTGGTGCCGTTGAAGCGCAGGATGGCACCCCAGCCACCAGGGCCTGGATTGCCCGAACAAGCGCCGTCGGTGAAGATTTCAACCTGTTTGCTCATGATACCCCATATCAGGCCAATCCATATTCCGAAGCCGATTTGATTGCCCGATGGAACCGCATCCGCCTGATATATTCGGTCGGGTCGCGTTTCATGACCAGGCCGCCATCGGGAACGGTCAGCCAGTCGTAGAGCCGGGTCAGCATGAAACGCAACGCCGAACCGCGCGCCAGCATCGGCAACGCCGCCTTTTCCTCAGCGCTCAAGGGACGCACGCTTTGATAGCCCTCAAGGAGTGCCTTGCCCTTGGTGAGATTGAAGGAAAAATCCTTCTCGAAGCACCAGGCGTTGAGACAGGTGGCGACGTCGTAGGCATAGAGGTCGTCGCACGCGAAATAGAAGTCGATCAGGCCGGAGAGCTTTTCGCCCAGGAAGAAGACGTTGTCCGGGAAAAGATCGGCATGGATGATGCCCTCGGGTAGGTTTTTCGGCCAATTGCGCTCGAAATCGGCGAAGTCGGCGTCGACCTCGGCCGCCAGTCCAGGCTCCACCTCGTCGGCCCGGGTGCGGGCTGCGTCCCAGAGCTTGCGCCAGCCGTCGATGGCGAGCGCGTTGGGACGGGTCATCGGAAAATCGGCGCCGGCCAGGTGCAGGGCGGCCAGCGCCTTGCCGACCTCGGCGCAGTGCATTGTCGTCGGCCGCCGCAGCGAAAGCCCTTCGAGGAAGGTGATGATGACCGCCGGCCGGCCGGCCAGCGTGCCGATGACGCTGCCGTCATGCGCGATCACCGGCAGCGGACAGGACACGCCTTTGTTGGCGAGATGCCCCATCAGCCCGAGGAAGAACGGCAGATCCGCTTTCTCGACCCGCTTCTCGTAAAGCGTCAGGATGTAGGAGCCACTTGAGGTGTGCAGCAAAAAATTCGAATTCTCGGTGCCCTCGGCGATGCCCTTGTAGGACAGCAGATCGCCGACCGGGTAGTGCTTCAGGAAAGCGCCGAGTTCGCCCTCCGCAACGTCGGTATAGACCGCCATCTGGCTTACGCGGCCCCATTGACGAAGGCCATGTCGGCCGGCGTCAGTTCGACATCGCGCAATACCCGCATGACCGGAAAATCCTCTGTTTCGGTGGCCGTGATGGCGAGGTCAATGGTGACATCGAAGCGCTGGCGGAACGCGTCGATGATCTCGTCGACGATGATCTCCGGCGCCGATGCCCCTGCCGACAGGCCGAGCGTCGAAATGTTGCCGATGTCATTCCACGGAATCTCGGCGGCGCGCTGTACGAGAAGCGACATGGTGGCGCCGGCACGTTCCGCCACTTCGACAAGGCGGCGCGAATTGGAGGAATTGGGAGCGCCGACGATCAGATAGAGGTCAGCGCCCGGGGCGGTGTCCTTGACCGCCTCCTGGCGGTTGGTGGTGGCGTAGCAGATCGATTCCGCCGCCGGCGCCTGCAGGGCGGGAAAGCGCTCTTTCAACGCACGGATGATGCCGGCGGTGTCCTCGACCGACAGCGTSGTCTGRGTGACGAATCCCAGCGCTTTGGGATCGACAGGTTCAAGCCTGGCGGCATCGGCCTCGGTCTCGATCAGCGTGACCGCGCCCTCCGGCAATTGCCCCATCGTGCCAATCACCTCGGGGTGCCCGGCATGGCCGATCAACAGCACRTGGCGRCCRAGCCGCTGATGGCGCATCGCCTGCTTGTGGACCTTGGAGACCAGCGGACAGGTGGCGTCGAGATAGAACAGGTTGCGCGCCTGAGCATCCGCCGGCACCGATTTCGGCACGCCATGCGCCGAGAAGACGACTGGTGACTGCCGGTGTTCGGCCGGGATTTCGGAGAGCTCCTCGATGAAGACGGCGCCAAGGCTTTGCAGCCCTTCCACGACATAGCGGTTGTGGACGATCTCGTGGCGGACATAGACCGGCGCGCCATATTTTTTCAGCGCCAGCACGACGATCTGGATGGCACGGTCGACGCCGGCGCAAAAACCGCGCGGCTGGCAGAGCCGGATCGTCAGCGGAGGCTTGGCAATTGTCTGAAGCATTAAATCCTGGCCGGTTCGTCAGCGCCGAAATGAGGTGCCTACCCCTGTTCTGTCAAGAGCGGGCCCTGTCAAGGGTGTTGGTGGAAAGGCGCGCGCGTTCATTCCTCTTTCGCGGGACGGCGAAGCCGCAGGATGAGCACGGCGGCGAGTGCTGCCGCAAGCCCATACCAGGTGACGGCATATTGCAGATGGCTGTTCGGCAGGTCGATGATGG
>NZ_JBFUGJ010000166.1:0-12931 GCF_056402975.1 Mesorhizobium sp. P3_A9
ATCGACACGACCGGTACCTGCTCCGCTCCGCAAATTCCTGAAGCCGCCTGAGCGTAAGGAGAGAGGTTCTTCGAAAGTCCGGCGCCATAAAGCGCGTCGACAACGACCTCGCCTTTTGTAGGATGAAAATCATTCAGATGGTTGACCGGCAGGTTGCAGGCCTCGGAAGCCAGTGCCGCATCGCTCCCAGGCTTCTGCTTGCCCTCGGCCCATACGGCGACATTGACGCCAGCTTCGGCCAGCAGGCGCGCCACGACATAGCCATCGCCGCCATTGTTGCCAGGACCGCACAGCACATGCACGCGGCTCGCCGCGGGATAGCGCGCCAGGACCACCGCTGCTACCGCCTCGCCGGCGCGCTGCATCAGGCCATAACCGTTGAGCGGGCCGGCGGCAATCGTCAGCCGATCCGCCTCGCCCATTTCGGCGGAAGTAAGAAGTTCATCGCTCATGGATTGCCGATCCGCATTCGATCAAGCATTGTCCAGTTTTCGGCTCGACGCAAACGGGGAGGAGTTGTTGCGATCCGACGCCAGACCGTCAGGATGCACGTCGCAGGCGCAAGATTGCCCATTATATGAGCAGCTTGCCTGGTTTTTGCGCGGATGCAAATGACGGCACTGTATAGGCTCTTGCAGCCCATGCCGCATCCGTTGCAGTGAATGACGCGAATTTGCATCCAGGTGCGGCATGGCTTCGAAATCGTATGAGACCGCTTCGAATCCCTCGGATTGGCACAGTTCGTGCTTGATTGAGGCGCAAGCGGGGGCTCACAACCCGTTTTTTTGGCAGTGGAGGCCACTTTTTACATGAAAAAGATCGAAGCGATCATCAAGCCATTCAAGCTGGACGAAGTGAAGGAAGCGCTTCAGGAGGCCGGACTGCAAGGCATTACCGTCACCGAGGCCAAGGGCTTCGGACGCCAGAAAGGCCATACCGAACTCTACCGTGGCGCCGAATACGTCGTCGATTTCCTGCCCAAGGTGAAAATCGAGGTCGTGCTCGGCGACGACGCGGTCGAAGGCGCGATCGAAGCCATCCGCAAGGCGGCCCAGACCGGCCGCATCGGTGACGGCAAGATCTTCGTCTCCAATATCGAGGAAGTCGTACGCATCCGTACCGGCGAAACCGGCATGGACGCCGTCTGACGCGGCCATCCTCTGAGAAACGTCATCCATCAAAAAACGTCATCAAACAGGGATACATGACATGACGACAGCCAAAGACATCATGAAGCAGATCAAGGACAACGACGTGAAATTCGTCGACCTGCGCTTCACCGACCCGAAGGGCAAGCTGCAGCACGTGACGATGGATGTCGTCGAGGTCGAGGAAGACATGTTTGCCGATGGCGTCATGTTCGACGGCTCCTCGATTGCCGGCTGGAAGGCCATCAACGAGTCCGACATGGTGCTGATGCCCGATCCTGACACCGTCCACATGGACCCGTTCTTCGCGCAGTCGACCATGGTCATCCTGTGCGACATCCTCGACCCGGTCTCGGGCGAATCCTACAACCGCGACCCGCGCGGCACGGCCAAGAAGGCCGAGGCCTACATGAAGGCCGAAGGCATCGGCGACACCATCTATGTCGGCCCGGAAGCCGAGTTCTTCGTGTTCGATGACGTCAAGTACAAGGCCGATCCCTACAACACCGGCTTCAAGCTCGACTCCACCGAACTGCCGTCGAATGACGACACCGACTACGAGACMGGCAAYCTCGGCCACCGYCCGCGCRTCAAGGGCGGCTATTTCCCGGTGCCGCCGATCGACAGCGCSCAGGACATGCGCTCCGAGATGCTGACCGTGCTCGCCGAAATGGGCGTGCGCGTCGAAAAGCATCACCACGAGGTGGCCGCAGCGCAGCATGAGCTTGGCATCAAGTTCGACGCGCTGGTGCGCAATGCCGACAAGATGCTGATCTACAAATACGTCGTGCACCAGGTCGCCAACGCCTATGGCAAGACGGCAACCTTCATGCCGAAGCCGATCTTCGGCGACAATGGCTCGGGCATGCATGTCCATATGTCGATCTGGAAGRGCGGCAAGCCGACCTTCGCCGGCAATGARTATGCCGGCCTGTCGGAGAGCTGCCTKTTCTWCATYGGCGGTGTCATCAARCACGCCAAGGCGATCAACGCCTTCACCAACCCGCTGACCAACTCCTACAAGCGCCTGGTGCCTGGCTATGAAGCGCCGGTGCTGCTCGCCTATTCGGCACGCAACCGCTCGGCCTCCTGCCGCATCCCGTTCGGCTCGTCGCCGAAGGCCAAGCGCGTCGAGGTTCGCTTCCCCGATCCGGGCGCGAACCCCTACCTCGCCTTCTCCGCCTTGCTGATGGCCGGTCTCGACGGCATCAAGAACAAGATCCATCCGGGRCAGCCGATGGACAAGGAYCTCTACGAYCTGCCGCCGAARGARCTGAAGAAGATCCCGACCGTCTGCGGCTCGCTGCGTGAAGCCCTCCAGAGCCTCGACAAGGACCGCGGCTTCCTGAAGGCTGGCGGCGTCTTCGACGACGACCAGATCGACAGCTACATCGAACTGAAGATGGCTGAGGTGATGCGCTTCGAAATGACCCCGCATCCGGTCGAGTACGACATGTACTATTCGGTCTAAGATCCCGGACGGATAGCGTCGAAAAGCCCTTGAAGGATTTCCGCCTTCAAGGGCTTTTTGCTGCCCACGGCTCTTGCGATGGATAGCGCGCGCCGGCCACACAGCAAGCTGGCAATCTCTTCTGATTTTAAGGACCGTTTATAGCTGGGGCCGTGGCCGCAGGCAGAAGCCGCAAATCACGGCAAACGGGTGGGCATTTTGAGCGCGCCAAAAAGCCAGGAGCGAGCGGCACACTGCCTCAGGCTGCAATGCCCGCTCGTCCGGCGCCCCCGCCAATGCCGTCGTTCAAGAAACCCCGCCCCGTTCGAACAGCATCGCTTTGGCGTAACCCCAAGGCCCGAATACGCATGCTGCGGTGCAATCTGTCAACGCCGCGGGCCGTAGGTATCGAACGCCAATTTCGATGTATGAACAGGGGCTTATATAACTGATCATTGGTGTACGGACGAGCTGAAACAGGCCGTTTTCCGGGCTTTTTCGGGGAACGCGGAACAGCATGCCACCCGTGGCGGCTATTGGTGTCAACCAAAAGCCTCTCAGCCTGGTGAATTTGTCGGATCCTTTTCAACCTGACTTTTTTTGGGGGAATTCGGTCCGCCGGGCCAGCATGGCAAAAAGAACCCCGACGAAGGCCGGGGTTCTCGCACGGACAGATCGTCGGAGGGTGACGCCTATCCGGCAAGTTCGTCCGGGCCGTGCAGGTTCCAGTCCGTTCGCCTGGCGAGCACCAGCACATAGTAGATCGCCGCCACGACCATGATCAGCAGCGTCGCGATCAGGCTCGGGCGGCCGAAGGCGGCGTCGAGCAGGTTCTGATAGGCGACATAGACCAGCGCCACGAAGGCGAGGATGGCCGGCACCGGAAACAAGGGCATGCGGTAGTGTCCGCCAGCCGTGGTGCCGTTGCGGCGCCCGGCAAACGCCGCCACACACAGAAGCGCATAGATCACCACCAGCGACGTGCCGCTGACCACCAGCAAAAGGTTGATGTCGATGAAGCAGGCGACCGCCGCCAGCACCGACACGACGATGGTGGCGATCCATGGCGAGGCGTAGCTGCCATGGACGGAAGCGACCGCGGCATTGATCGGGCCGAACCAGGTCTTGTCGCGGCCGGAGCTGAACAGCAGCCGCGCCGCCTGCAGGATGATAGCGATGACCGCGTTGAAAATGGCGACCGCGATGGCAAGGCTGATCATCACCGTCAGCGCATGGCCACCACGCGCTTCGAGGAAGTATTCTATTTTCTGGGGCGCTGCGAGCAGTCCCGCCAGGTCGGGCGAACCCAGAAGCACGGCGGTCAGCGGTATCAGTTCCGCGGCGACGGTGATCAACAGCGCCCAGACAACAACCTTGCCGATGTTGCGTTTGGCGTCCTGCGTCTCCTCGCCGAAATAGGCGGCCGCGCCATAGCCATTATAGGCAAAGAGCGAGACAGCGGTGGCCGCAAGGATGACCCCGGCCGACGCCGGCACCAGCGTGTTGGTGGCATCGAGCAATTGCGGCGACGTGAACAGGCTCGACAACGGCCGCTCGACATGAGCGAAGCCGAGCCCGGTCAGGACCAACAGAGCCAACATTTCGATGCCGAGGAAGATGCCGGTGACGAAGGCATTGAGCTTGATGCGCATTGCCGCGACCGTGCCGGCCAGCGCGATCGTCACCACGCCGACCCATTGCGGGCTGAGATTGGGAATGAGCACACCGAGATAGGTGCCGACGCCGAGCGCGATGACGGCAACGATCAGCACAATCGAGACGAACACCAGCACCAGC
This sequence comes from Mesorhizobium sp. P3_A9, assembly GCF_056402975.1. Classification (NCBI taxonomy): domain Bacteria; kingdom Pseudomonadati; phylum Pseudomonadota; class Alphaproteobacteria; order Hyphomicrobiales; family Phyllobacteriaceae; genus Mesorhizobium; species Mesorhizobium sp. P3_A9. Next base: position 4,396 of record NZ_JBFUGJ010000166.1, read on the forward strand.
GTGACAAAGCCCCAGAAGCGGCCGAGCGTGCGGCCGATCATGGTGTATTCGCCGCCGGCCATCGGATAGGCCGATGACAGTTCGGCATAGACGAAAGCCATGAACAGCCCGATGACGGCGGCAATGACGAAACTCAGGAATGAGCCGGTGCCGGCCAGCGCGATGACGCCCGGCACGATGATGAACACCGAGGATGCCGGTGTCACGGCCGACAGCACGATCATCAGCGTACCCAGCGCATTGAGCGCCCGGTCCAGTCCCTTGGCGGTTGGCGCAGCCTTGGCGGCCGCCCCTGTTGTTGCTTCGTTTGTAGACATCGTCCTCCCCTTTTTTTAATATGATAAAAATTACTCTCCGCGGCGAAACCTATCGATGGAGTCAGATATCGTCAACAAATATGGGGCATCGGTGCTTGCAAAATTTCGTACGCCAGTTTTAAACTGAACTACATTCAGGAAACAGAAATGGGACGACCCAAAACTCAGACCGATCGCCGCCTTACCCTGGTCGCGGCGGCAGAATCGATGATCGCCAGGCGCGGCCTTGCCGGCGTCACGCTGCGCGACGTCGCTAATGAAGCAGGGATGAGTTCGAGCGCCCTGCTCTACTATTATCCCGGCCTGAAGGACCTGCTGGACGATGTGCAGCGCAAGGCTGTCGAGCGGTTTTGCACGATACGCGCGGCGTCGGTCGCCGAGATCGCCGATCCCAGGCTGCGGCTGAAAACGATGATCGAGAACGGACTGCCAACCGACACGGACGACCAGCTCTGCCGTCTACTGCTCGAGCTCGGCGCGTATTCGCGTTCGGATCCGAGCTATGCCGCCCGCCAGATCACGCTGTTCGAGCGGCAGGTGTCGATCTATGTCGGCATCCTGGAAGCGGGCGCGGCCACCGGCATCTTCAAACTGGCGGCGACCAGCGAGACGATCGCGCGCAGCCTGGTGGTGCTCGAGGACGGCCTGGGGCTGCATCTCGTCAACGTTGTGCCTGCAGTCGATCAATCTTCGGCCTTGGCAATCCTGACCAGCTACGCCGAGCTTGCGACCGGCTCCAGCCTTCGCTGAGCCGGCTTACATCAACGGAGCAAACCCCAAGCATGGACCAATTGCCGACCCACACCACCACGCCAGCGGGCAAGGCGCGGGCCCGCGCGCTCGCCATTCCCTTGCAAGGGACGCCCGGCCCCGCCAATGCCATCACCGATGTCGACGGTGTCCTGGTCGGCTACTCCACGATCATCAAGGGTGAAGGCAAGCTCGATGGACAAGGACCGGTGCGCACCGGCGTGACGGCCATTTTGCCGTTCGGCCATGACGGCGTCGGCGTCGCCTGCGCCGCCGGCTATCATTCCTTCAACGGCAATGGCGAGATGACCGGCGCATCGTGGATCGAGGAGGCCGGCAGCATCAGCCTGCCGATCCTGATCTCCAACACCCATGCGATCGGCCCCTGCCACCGCGGCGTCATCGACTGGGTGGCCCAGAACAAGCCCGACGTCGCGAAGCAATGGCTGCTGCCGGTGGTGGCCGAAACCTGGGACGGCTATCTCAACGACATCAACGGCTCGCATGTCACGGTCGATCACGCTATTGCCGCGATCGACAATGCCGCGAGCGGGCGCATCGAGGAAGGCTCGGTCGGCGGCGGCACGGGCATGAACTGCTATGCCTTCAAGGGCGGCTCGGGAACGGCCTCGCGGATCGTCGACGACGGCCATCGCTCCTACACGGTCGGCGTCTTCCTGCAGGCCAATTTCGGCTCGCGCCGTGAACTCACCATCGCCGGCGTACCGCTGGGTGACCAGTTGGCAGACGACAACCCGATGGAGTCGTATTTTCGCGACGGCCCGACGGGCGCTGGCTCCTGCATCGGCATCATCGCCACCGATGCGCCACTCTTGCCTGGCCAATGCAAGGCGCTGGCCAGGCGCGTGCCGCTCGGCCTGGCGCGGACCGGCACCACCGGCTCGCATTTCTCCGGCGACATCTTTCTCGCATTCTCGACCGCCAACCGCGACGCGCTCAACGGTCGCTTCCCGAAAGGTCCAGCGAGCGAGGAGAGCTACAGCCGCATGGACTTCATCCCCTGGGGGCGCATGGACGATTTCTATGCAGCCGTCGTGCAGGCGACCGAGGAGGCCGTGCTCAACGCGCTGGTCGCCAACAGCGACATGACCGGCCGCGACGGCAACCGCAGCCCTGCCTTGCCGCATGCCAAGGTTTTGGCGGCGCTCAAGGCGCGTGGCGTCATCGCCGACTGACATCGGCAGACGGACCAGCCCTCACAAGCACGAAAAAGCCCTGGCGACTTCCCGCCAGGGCTTTTGTTATCGAGTTCCGGTTGCGGCGAGGACCTTGCGATCCGCGCCGCGAAACAATCAGGCGGCGGCCGAGACCTTCGCGTCGGTCGCAACCTCCGAGATGGTCTTCAGGATCTGCGAAGCGATCTGGTAGGGGTCGCCTTGCGAGTTCGGGCGGCGGTCTTCCAGATAGCCCTTGTAGTCATTCTTGATGAAGGAGTGCGGCACACGGATCGACGCACCACGGTCGGCGATGCCATAGCTGAACTTGTTCCATGGCGCGGTCTCGTGCTTGCCGGTCAGACGCTTGTCATTGTCCGGACCGTAGACGGCGATGTGGTCCATCAGGTTCTTGTCGAACTGCGCCATCAGCGATTCGAAATACGCCTTGCCGCCGACTTCGCGCAGATAGGCGGTCGAGAAGTTGGCATGCATGCCCGAGCCGTTCCAATCGGTATCGCCGAGCGGCTTGCAGTGGAACTCGATGTCGATGCGGTATTTTTCGGTAAGCCGCAGCAGCAAGTAGCGGGCGATCCACATCTGGTCGGCGGCCTTCTTGGAGCCCTTGCCGAAAATCTGGAATTCCCACTGGCCCTTGGCCACTTCGGCGTTGATGCCTTCATGGTTGATGCCGGCGGCGAGGCAAAGGTCGAGATGCTCCTCGACGATCTGGCGGGCGACATCGCCGACGTTCTTGTAGCCAACGCCGGTGTAGTACGGGCCCTGCGGTGCGGGATAGCCGGTCTCCGGGAAGCCGAGCGGGCGGCCATCCTTGTAGAAGAAATACTCCTGCTCGAAACCGAACCAGGCACCCTCGTCGTCGAGGATGGTTGCGCGCTTGTTGGAGGCATGCGGCGTGACGCCGTCCGGCATCATGACTTCGCACATGACCAGCACGCCATTGGTGCGGGTCGGGTCCGGATAGACCGCGACCGGCTTCAGGACGCAGTCGGAGCTGTGGCCCTCGGCCTGCATCGTCGAGGAACCATCGAAGCCCCACAGAGGCAGCTCTTCCAGCGTCGGGAATTCGGCGAATTCCTTGAYCTGSGTCTTGCCGCGAAGGTTGGGGACCGGGGTGTACCCATCGAGCCAAATGTACTCGAGCTTGTATTTCGTCATTCTAGCCTCTCGTTGCTTGTTCACCGAACACCAAACGGCGTCGACACGCGTCTGCCGTCAGCAGCCGGCGCTGCCGATTGATAAAATGCAATTCGTGTGCCACTCCGGTGTCGACGGGTGCGGCAAAATGGCCACGATATTGCGCTGAATTTACTCAGCCGTCTCATCACTGGGTCCATATCGATCAAACCCAGATAATGCATAAATATTAGGCATTTAATGATCTTTTCGTAGGCATATTGCCTAAATGACTCGCAGGACCTATCTTCTGGGAAAGCTGAATCGAAAAGCTCAAGAAGAAGAAAGGAGACCGCTCATGGAAGTCGTCCACTCCCGTCCGTCGGCAAAAATTCTGATGTTCCCTCTGGCAGCGCGCAACTCTGCCTCAAATTTAGGCGTTAAGGCGAAATTCGCGGCAGAGCTGGCCTCGTTGCGCAACACGCACGCCGATTTTGACGGCTGGTATCACGAAGCGGCCGTCGAGGAAGAAAATCAGCGCAAGAGCTGATCCGCTTCTTCAGGTCTCAGACACGAAAAGCCCGGCGTGAGCGATCACGCCGGGCTTTCTTGTTGACCGATGATCCGTCGGCTACTCCTTCGAGTGCAGATCGGTGCCAAGCGTATCCTTGACGAAGATCATGCCGATGATCAGCGTCATCGCCGCGATCACCACCGGATACCACAGGCCATAGTAGATATCGCCCTTGTAGGCGCTGAACGCGAACACGATCGCGGGCAGCAGACCGCCGAACCAGCCATTGCCGATGTGGTAGGGCAGCGACATCCCGCTGTAGCGGATGCGGGTCGGGAACATCTCGACCAGGATCGCCGCGATCGGCCCGTAAACCATGGTCACGTAGAGAACGAGGATGAACAGGATACCGATGACCTTGGCCCAGTTGACCTGGGCAGGGTCGGCAAACATCGAGAACGCACCCGATCCCGGAACGCTGTAGACGGTCACCTCGGTGGCGCCGGCGGCTTCGTCCTTCGTCAGCACCTTGTCCTTGATYGCCTGSKCGGYMGGCACCGYSGYCTTYTCGCCGGCGCGRATAGCKRCSGCRTCGAGCTTCAGTTCRGGATTGGCCGCGACAAAGGCGTCGAGCTTCTGGTCGGCGACCTTKGMAGCRGCGCGCTTCAGCGGATAGCCGCCATCCTGCAGGGAGAGGTTGATCGCCTTCTTGAAAGCAGCATCGCTCGCAGCTTTCTTGTCGCCGGCGGCCTTGGCGTCATAGGACGGCACGGTTTCGTTGCCGATCTTGACGCTGGCCGGCGTTCCCGCCGCCGCCGTCGAGACGATGTCATACGGCACCGAGTTCTTGGCCAGGAAATCGGTGGCGATATCGCACGAGCTGACAGGAACACGTGTTCCGGTCGGGTTGAACTGGAAGCCGCAATCCCCCGGTGCCGCGGTCACCGTGGCGCGCGTGTTCTGCTGCGCGGTGGCTAGAGCGGGATTGGCGGCCCAGGTCAGCGCCTTGAACAGCGGGAAGGTGGTGACGACCGCCAGCGCAAGGCCGGCCATGATGATCGGCTTACGGCCGATCTTGTCGGACAGCCAGCCGAAGAAGACGAAGAAGCCGGTGCCGAGCGCCAGCGCAATGGCGATCATGATGTTGACCGATTGGGCATCGACCTTGAGCACATTGGCCAGGAAGAACAGCGCGTAGAACTGGMCATTGTACCAGACGACGGCCTGGCCGGCGGTAAGGCCGAACAGCGCCAGAATGGCGATCTTGGCATTCTTCCACTGGCCGAAGGCTTCCGTCAGCGGCGCCTTGGAGCCTCTGCCCTCTTCCTTCATACGCTTGAAGGTCGGCGATTCCGAAAGCGACAGGCGAATCCAGACCGAGACGCCGAGCAGGATGGCCGAGACCAGGAATGGAACGCGCCAGCCCCAGGCCGCGAAAGCCTCCTTGCTCAAGGAATTCTGCACGATCAGGATGATGATCAGCGACAGGAAAAGGCCAAGTGTGGCCGTCGTCTGGATCCATGAGGTGTAGAAGCCGCGGCGGTCGTCGGGAGCATGCTCCGCGACATAGGTCGCAGCACCGCCATACTCACCGCCAAGCGCCAGGCCCTGCAGCATGCGCAGCGCAATCAACAGGATGGGCGCTGCGATGCCCCAGCTCTCCGAACCGGGAAGCAGGCCGACCAGGAAGGTCGAAAGGCCCATGATCATGATGGTGACAAGGAATGTGTATTTGCGGCCGACGAGATCGCCAATGCGGCCGAACACCAGCGCGCCGAACGGGCGCACGATGAAGCCGGCGGCGAAAACCAGCAGCGTGAAGATGTAGCGCGTGTTCTCGGGAAACGCGTTGAAGAAGGTCAAGCCGATCGCGCCCGCCAACGCACCATAGAGATAGAAATCATACCATTCGAAAACCGCGCCCAGCGAGGAAGCGAAGATGACCTTCTTCTCTTCCCGCGTCATGCCGCGGCTGGTTCCGCCGGCGGTCGATGCAATTGCCATTGAAGTTGTCCTCCCGTGAGACCCTGTCCTCGATGCCAGGCGCCAATGTCCGCGCTCTCCTCCGAACGCGGACTCAGAAATGCCGAGCCATCACGGAAAAAATGACAGAAAGCGCTCGCCGAAGGCAGAGCGACGATGGGATTATGACTTTGGTATTAGGTGCAGTGCGGTAGGGCCTGAGGTCAGGCCTTGAGCGCTTCGAGAAGGCTGACCGCAGCCACCATATCGCGCTTGCGGGCAGCACGGCGCGCGACGGCTTCGGCGTCCTGCCCCCACTGCTCGATCTGCCAATCCTCGTCGACATGGCCGGCGGCCCAGGCGGCCTCCGTGTCGAGCTCGCCGAAGTCGACGGCCAGCGCCAGCAGCGCCGAACCGGTCAGCGAGGTCATGACGTGGATGGCGGCCAGCCGCAGCGGTTCCGCGCGCTGAGCAAGATGACTGCCGAGAACGGCGATCGACTCGCGCGGCTGCTCGACATGGATGATCCCTTCGGCCAGGTTGAAGCGAGCCCCGAGTGCGGCGCGCGCCCAATCGATGACCGGATCCCACTGCTCGTTCTGCCGCTCGACCAGCCCTTCCGGTGCGTCGGCGCGGTAACAGAGCAGGTCCGATGAGGCAAAACGCAGTATGTCTTCCAGCACCGCCTGCGGATCGCTGGCGACGCCATCGATGGCGGTGTTGACCAGCCGCATCACCGGCATCGTCACCGGATTGATCGTCTCGCCCTGTTGAGCGAATTCCTCGGCCACCAGCACTGCTGCCGCCTCGGTCGGCAGCGCCAGCAGCGCCTTGCCCGGCGTGCGCACCGGCTTGCCGTCGAGATGCACGGCAAAACCGCCCTCTGCCGGCGCAACCGAAACGGTCTTGTAGAAGCGCTTGGGCTGCGGTGTCTTCATCTGAATCTGGGCGCGACGCACCGGATCCGGATCGGAAAGATACTTGCCCGCTTCGAGGTCGTTGAGAATATCACGCATGAAAAGTCTCTCTCACACCGGTGTCAGCTTGCGAGCCGGCCGGTTGACGATGATCAGGCCGGCGGCAATCAGGCCGAGTGCCAGGAAGATGCGAACGGTCAGCGGTTCATTCAAGATGATCGCGCCGCACAGCACGCCGAAAACCGGCGACAGGAAGGTGAAACTGGACAGGCCGGACGCCGGATAGCGGCGCAGCAGCCAGAACCACAAGACATAGGTGAAAGCGACGATATAGATCGCTTGGAAAAGCAGCGCCAATGTCGGCAACAGCGAGGGATCGCGCACCGGCGGGCCGGCGAGCGGCAGCACCAACAGGCCAACGATCGCCGCGCCGGCTAGTTGATAGAGCAGCAGCTTCTCGGCGCTCGCCTCAACCAGTTTGGATCGCTTGATGAGGATGTTGGTCAAGGCCCAGAAGAATCCGGAGCCGAGACTTAGCAGATCGCCGAACAGCATGTCCCCGCCGCCGCCAAGCTTGTCGGAAAAGACGGCGGCAAGGCCGGCGAAGGCCAGCAGCAGGCCGAGGAACTTGCGCATGGTGATCTGCTCGCCAAGCAGGAAGTGACCGCCAATCAGCATCCAGAACGGCATGGAGTTGACCAGCAGCGTGTTGCGGGCAACGGTCGTATGCTCCAGGCCGACATAGAGGCAAAGGAACTCGACGCCGAAAAGCACGCCAACCGCGATACCGGCCAGCAACGTGCCATCGCGCGTGAACAGCGCGATGCCCCGCCAGCGGCACCAGAGGAAGACGCAGAAGCCGCCGATGACCGAGCGCGCGATCGACAGGAAGACAGGGTCGTAGCCAGCGTAGGAGATCTTGGCGGCGACGTAGTTCAGGCCCCAGGAAAAGGTCAGGCCGACCATGATGGCGGCGGCGGCCATGTCGACTGTGTCGCGCCGATCGAGCGCGTCGGTGGCGCCGCTCAAGCTCAGTCCTCCGCGCTGGCGTCGTCGAAGCCGATCAGGTTCCAGCTCTGACGCATATGCGGCGGCATCGGCGCTGTAACGTCGATGACGCCCTTGTCGGGATGCGGAATGATGATGCGGCGCGCGTGCAGATGCAGGCGGTTTTGAATGCCGCCGGGAAAATCCCAGTTGGTATCGGCTTCGAAATATTTCGGGTCGCCGATGATCGGGCAGCCGATATGGGCGGCATGGACGCGGAGCTGGTGGGTTCGGCCCGTATAAGGCTCCATTTCCAGCCAGGTCATGGTTTGCGCCGCCTGCTCGATGATGCGGTAGTAGGACACGGCGTGGTCGGCGCCTTTTTCGCCATGCGCGGCCACCCGCACGCGGTCGCCGTCCTCGGTCGGCTCCTTGATCAGCCAGGTCGAGATCTTGTCCTCGCGCTTCGGCGGCACGCCCTTGACGAGGGCCCAGTAGGTCTTCTTGGTCTCGCGGGCGCGGAACGCCTCCGACAGCTTCATGGCGGCCAGTCGCGAGCGGGCGACGACCAGCACGCCCGACGTGTCGCGGTCGAGCCGGTGGACCAGCCGCGGCTTCTCACCCTTCTGGTTGCGCCAGGCTTCCAGCATGTCGTCGACGTTGCGGGTGACGCCCGAACCGCCCTGCACCGCAAGGCCCGCCGGCTTGTTGAAGACGAAAACCTTCGGGTCCTCATGGATCAGCATTTTCGCCAGGACGTCGGCATCGCCCTGGTTG